>JAKITE010000036.1 GCA_021648225.1 Paracoccaceae bacterium | reverse complement strand
TTGGGTGCCGACAATTGACGCACCGACGGGGCGGCCTTTGACAACCATCACCTTGATCAGGCCGGTGGTTTGCAGCTCGGCGCGGGCGCGATCATTTTCGGCATAATTAAACCGCAACACCTCGACCACCGGGCCGTGTTTTTCTATGGCCTCAGCCTCGTTCAACCCGACATGGGCAATTTCCGGATCGGTATAGGTGGCCCACGGGATATGGTTGTTGGAGGATTTTGAGCGCAAGCCAAACAGGGCGGATTTGATGATAACCCCCGCATGGTATCCGGCCATATGGGTGAATTGCAGCCCACCTGAAACATCGCCAATGGCATAGGCCCGTTTGTTGGAGGTTTTGAGGTTATCAGCCACCGTGATACCGGTGCGGGTAAATTCGATGCCGGCTTTTTCAAGGTCCAGCCTGTCAATATTGGGCTTGCGGCCCAGCGCCATCAACAGATGCGAGCCGCTAAATACCTGCCCGTCTTTGGTTTTGACAGTGATGCCATCTTGGCTGGATATTTCCGAGGCCATGGCCCCTTCGATAATCCTTACCCCCTCGGCACGGATACGCTCCAGCGCAATCGCTGCCAGTTCCGGATCATCCTTGCCCAGCGCTTTGAAACCCTCCAGCACCGTAACCTTGCAGCCCAGCCTTTGATGGGCTTGCGCCATTTCTATACCAATCGGGCCACCGCCGATGATGATCAGATGGTCGGGTTTTTCGGTTAGCTGGAATATATCTTCGTTGGTGTAATACCGCACGGTTTCAAGGCCGGGAATTGGCGGCACAAACGGGCTGGACCCTGTGGCGATAACAAAACGACGGGCTTTGATGAGGGTGTCTCCGGCTTGGACCTCACGCGGGGAAATGAATTTCCCATATTCGGTAATGACATTCACGCCCAGCGCCTCGAACCGTTCAACGGAATCATGCGGCTCAATGCCTGCAATCACCGATGCCACATGCGCCTTGGCGGCGGCGTAATCGACCCTAGGCTTAACCGGCGTAACGCCAAAATCTGCGCCCGTGGTCATCGCATGGGCGTGTTTGGCAGCCGCCAGCAATGCTTTTGACGGCACACAGCCGTAATTCAGGCAGTCTCCACCCATTTTGCCGCCTTCCAGCAGCACCACGCTGGCACCCATTTGCACAGCACCCGCCGCGGTAGACAGGCCGCCGGAACCTGCGCCAATGATGCAAAGATCGGTTTTTATGGTTTTCATAGTGCCTGCCTGCGGAATTTTTTAATAAGGATCGGCAGAACCGACAAGGCACAAAGCCCCAATATTGGCCCCAGAATAGGCCATTCGAATATAATGCCCAGATTCGGGGTTTCGCCGCGCGCAAATACTTCGCCCAAACCGGAACCAACCCACGTATAAACCAGCGCGCCGGGAATGATGCCGATAAACGTGGTCCAGGCAAACCGCAGTAGGCGGGTGCCAACCAAGGCGGGCACCAGATTGGCAACAAAAAACGGAAAGGCCGGAACCAGACGCATCAACAGTAAAAAGCTGATCTCGTTTTCGGCCAGCCCTGCCTTGATTTTTCCGGTCAGGCCGCTGGCATTATCCATCTTGCGCGACAGCCGTTCGCCAAACCCGAACCGAGCCGCCAGAAAAATCAGCACCGCGCCGATGGTCGCCCCCGTCATATTAAACAAAACCCCGGGAAACAGCCCGAACAGAAAGCCGCCGGTTAACGAGGTGATCGCCGCACCGGGCAGGGAAAACGCCACGATGGTAATATAGATCGCGATAAACCCGATGGCTGCCAAGGCAAAATTGCTGTCTCTCCATAACAACAATGCCTGTCGGTTATCGCGCAGGGCTTCAAAGCTCAGATAATCCCGCAGGGTGAAAAAGCCGATGATGGCAACAATGGCAATCACAATTAAAGGCACCATCCGTTTTGCCGAACTGGCGGTGGCGCTGGTTTCATTGGGTGTCATGTTCTGCTCCGAATCTTTACCTGAACCCTGTTTGCGCCTTTGTATCAGCCTGTGAAAGCCCCTTCACAGGGCATTGATCACTTGTGCTTTAATGTTTCAGTTTTGTCTGGTTCGGGACAGCAATGTTACATTTCCTTTTGGTTTTGCGGATTTCCCTGATGTCCTGCTATAGTCACCAGCCGAACGGGCGGCACTGTAAAGCCGGTTAGGCAATGGACCGGCAGCATAAAACCAGGCCGGCCCAAGCCAAATATTTATTAGAAATTTCCGCCCTGTTGAATTGACTTCCCGCGTCAGCACGCCTATTGAACGGCTTGAAGAATTTCTGGCTGCGAATCTTTGTTTTCGCGGCACGCTAGGAGACATGATATGAAACGCACATTCCAGCCGAGCAACCTTGTTCGCAAACGCCGCCACGGGTTCCGTTCGCGCATGGCCACCAAAAACGGCCGCAAAATCCTGAATCGCCGCCGGGCGCAGGGCCGCAAGGAATTGTCGGCGTAAAACCCAGCTTTTGAAGGCAAGTAATTATGACACCGCCGGAAACGCCACAGGCCCCTGATATGCAGGTCGCCGGGATTGCGTCTCCGGCGGTGTCATTTTCTGTGGCAACCTTGCGCAAACGCAGCGATTTTTTGCTGGCGGCGCGGGCAAAGCGCCAAGCCATGCCGGGATTTATTTTGCAGGCGCGGCAACGCAGCACGGCAGAGCCGGATGATTCGCAAATCCGCATCGGCTATACCTGTTCCAAAAAAATCGGCAACGCCGTGGCGCGCAATCGCGCCAAACGGCGGCTGCGCGAAATCGCGCACGCGGTTATTCCGGTGCAGGGCAAATCAGGCTGGGATTATGTGTTGATCGGGCGAAAGCTTGAAACCGCGACCAGAAATTATCAGGTAATGGTGCAGGACCTTGAAACCGCGATTGATAAAATCCACCAACCGAGAAAGCCAAAACAATGACGCCGCTTGCCTATCTTGTATCGCTGCCTGTGCGGGCCTATCGGCTGGTCGGTTCGCCCTGGGTGGGGCGGTCTTGTCGATATCAGCCGACATGCAGTGCTTATGCGATGGAGGCATTGGAAAAACACGGCGCGTTCAAGGGCAGTTATCTGGCGGCAAGGCGTATCGGGCGGTGTCATCCTTTTGGGTCTGACGGGTATGATCCGGTGCCCGACAAGGATGAGAAATAGGGGCCCTGCCCCTCTTGCCATTCGGCAATTCACCCCGGAGTATTTTTACAACAAAGAAGCGCGATTTTTTGCATGCGAAATTTGGCGATCAGCCTTTGGCTGCGCCTTTTATCGGGTCTTTCTATGTTTGCTGCACGGGAAAGGCAGCACCAGAAAAACGGGTATTCGCGTCGGTTAAATGCCCTGTTGCAGGAATATCTGTCAGGGCGATCTTGATGTGTGGCTATGACAGCAACACAAATGTTAGATAATATGCCCGACTAATTTTCCCGACGCGAATTTCCCGTTCGACCCGGTTTTCATTATTTCGACCGGGCCTCATCTGGCAGGGTTTTGAAAATACCACCAAAGGTTAACGATTTACCTAGGGTCAGGACCCATTAATCCTGCACCACTGGTTTGACAGATTTTTTCGCTGAGCAGGCACAGGCCCGCAGGAATAGTTGTTCTATTTCAAGGGTCTGTAACGCAGTCAGCGGGAAAATATGCCAAATCCGCAGGACGTGGTTTTCGGTGGTGTCTCAGTTTGAAATATCTTTTTTCTTATAAGGTCCACGCTTCTTAGGTGCTGGCGATCTCGCATCAATCAAGCCGACAATCCATTCCATATCATGCAACGTGTCAGATACACCAGCCGCCATAGCCGGAGTCATTTTCAATGTCTTGTGGATACGCACGAAATTGTAATGCACAAAATACAGTGAAAGCATATTCAGGTGGTTTTCAATTTTCTTACTAAAACCATTGGTCAGGCGGGTAAAGCGGCGCATCCCCATACGCATAGTTAGATTCTGGCGTTCAACGTAGGACGTGCTTACCAGTTCCTTGTCTGGTCGCCCTGTGATCGACTCTTTACGTGATCCGGTAAAGCCAGCAGGGCTATATTTCTTCTCATGCCCTTTGCTGCCTGTAGGGTTGCCATACATCTTGATAAGCATGGCATAGTCGATATTACTACCGAAGGCGCTCTCAACGGCTTCCAGATAGGCTTTGTGACCATCGGTGGTTAATTGCACCCGATTAGCTAAGCGGCCTTGCAGGTCAGACATAAACTCATGGGCGGTATCAGCAGAACGATTCCCTACCTCATATGACAGGATCATTTTGCTATCGGCATCTATTGCGGTCCACGTCCAAACGTCACCGGCCCCTTCTGGGGCGGCTTTGGCTTTCTCCACATTCTTGTTCTTTGCATAGACAAATGACCATATCTCGTCGCACTCAACGCGCTTAGAGCCAACATTACGCACCGTTTCGTCATGATATGCCGCACAAGCGCCACCAGCTTCGATCAACAGCTTAGTCACCGTGTTGATTGACACGCCAACGATGCGGCTGATTGAACGCATGGAATTGCCCTCGACCATCATGTTCAAGATCATTGCGCGGGTTTTTATATCTAGCTTGTTCATACCATTGGTATAGCTATGTTTTATTTAATTAACAAGCATAAAGTTCAGTGCGAATTCTTTCCATTACCAAATAGCCCTTTAGCCACGAACCCAACTAAGCCGATTGCGGCGATTGCGGTGCTGCCAACTAATGTAACGAGTGCTGTTTCTGGTAGGGAGAACGGGATAAAACTGACACCACTTAAAACTATTAAAGCCCCAACCCCAATTGCATACCACTCAAGAAACCTAAGTATGCGATCACCATACTTTTCTCTGAGTTTTCGATCTGATTTGAGGTTTGCAATTTCCTCCCGTAATCGGTCATCTTCTAAATCGGAAACCTCCATCACATCATTTTCATCGGGGGTTCCCTTTCCCCTAACAGCAGAAAGTCCTGCCTCTATCGCACTTAAACCCAATGGTTCAGATTTATGCGGCTCTTTGTTGGGCGAGTTCGACAAAGTGATCCTTTATGTCATTGTTAGTAATGACACCTTTTTTACTATTGTTTTCGACAAACACTCTATACCAAGGCGTCCCTTCTTGGTGAGTTAATGCAGAAAGTTGGAATGCATGGAAATGACCATATAATTCATAAATTTTATCTACAAGATCAGACTCAGGCTGAGATAATTCAGCTACCGCAATATCGTCCGCGTTATCCGAAAATATATTGCAGTCATAATCTCCATATTTTATCATTTTATTAACAGCAGAACGACCGTAGCCGCGTAGAGACTGCCATAGCTCAGGGTAAACAGGGCCGTAATCCCACGCGCATGGAGCGTCCGATGTGAGAGGCTCGCCGTTTATTGCAAGCCCCCACCCATGCGCAATGTATACAAGTTTTTGTAACTGCATTTGGGTCAGCAGCTTCCCTTCAGCCTTTGCTTTTTTAATAAAAACATTCGCTATTGCCGTAGAGTGATTTGCCATCAGCCCCACCTCGCCAATGCAGCTTTTTGCGCAATCTCGCTGCGCTGGGCTTTGGTTGTGGATTCCACACGCGCTTTCGCCCCTGCCATACCGCTTTTGCGCTTGGCAGGTTGCTTCAACGTGGTTTCTTCGATTTCTCTGGTCGCAATTTGGGCTACCATAACAGCATTGCCGATTGCATCCGCTGGGCGCTTTTGGCCCTGTGGTCCTCTTGGCATTTTGTATCCTTCCCGTGTTAGGCGTAGCTATTAACTGCTTCGTCCTGACACCATTCTACACACTTTGAACAACAAATGTGACTTTTATATGTCGTTTGCAATATTCCGCCGTGTGGCACAATAGCACAATAAGTTTACCAGCAGTTAATCTACACCGCGCGCTGGGCAGTCAACCCCGCTAAATTTCAAACTGAGACACTACCTGGTTTTCCCATCATCTCAGCGGCTCGGCGCGCTGGCAAATAGAACCACTATTCGTGGCACGCGCCAAACCACTGATATTTCGGGAAAACCACGCCAGTGATGTAGGATTAATGGGTCCTGACCCTAATGCTGCGAACGCAGCGGGGCTCCGAGCGTAGCGAGGCCAGGCCCAAGCGCAGCGCGGGAGAGACGCCTTGTTCCTTGCAGCTCTTTACGTTAATCAGCCGAATGCTTGATTCAAACGAAATCCACCCGCTTTTTGCGGCTGCGCCCGGCAGCATCAGTTTCAAAAAACTGCGCAAACGTATCATTCGCCAAACCCGCGAGGCGATCGAGGTTTACGGCATGGTGGAGCGCGGCGCCCGCTGGCTGGTATGTATGTCCGGGGGCAAAGACAGTTACACCTTGCTGGCGGCTTTGACCGAGCTGCAATGGCGTGGATTGCTGCCGGTTGAAATTCTGGCCTGTAATCTTGATCAGGGCCAGCCGGGGTTTCCGCAAACCGTATTGCCGGAATTCCTTAAATCCATGAAAGTGCCGCACCGGATTGAATTTCAGGATACCTATTCGATTGTAAAATCAAAAGTGCCTGCGGGGCGGACCTATTGCGCTATGTGTTCGCGCCTCAGACGTGGCAATCTTTATCGGATCGCGCGCGAAGAAGGCTGTTCGGCCGTGGTTCTGGGCCATCATCGCGATGACATGCTGGAAACCTTTTTTATGAACCTTTTTCATGGGGGGAAAATGGCGTCCATGCCCCCCAAGCTGGTCAATGACGAGGGGGATTTATATGTGTATCGCCCCTTGGCCCATGTGGGTGAGGTGGATTGCGAGAAATTCGCCAAGGCATTGAATTACCCGATCATTCCGTGTGATTTATGCGGTTCCCAAGACGGGCTGCAACGACAGCAGATCAAGCGGATGCTGGATGGGTGGGAGGCCAATTCCCCCGGGCGGCGCAACGTAATTTTCAAAGCCCTGACCAATGGCAACCCCAGTCACCTGTTGGACCCAGACATGTTTGACTTTAAATCCCTGAGCAGAAACATCACAAAACAGCCTGAAAACCCCAAAAACCCTTGACCTTTGGCCCCTTTGGCTGTTGAAACCCCTGAGACAATTCTTACCCAAGAGCAGAGCATCCCATGGACGACCAAAACAAAAATATGATTCTTGCCATCGCGCTGAGCATGCTTGTCATGCTGGGCTGGTTTGTTCTGTTCCCGACCCCTCCAGCCGAGGATTTACCCACCGAGACCGTGGTTGTTGACGGCGTTTCCATTCCGCTTGTTGCGGCCGACAATACCGCTGTGCCGCTGGCGGGCAGCGATGTTGCCGCCCTGCCAAACTTGCAGGAACTGGTGGCCGAAACCCGCGACACCGCGCTGGCAAGCTCTGACCGGATTGAAATTCGCACCGAAGGGCTTTCGGGGTCTATTTCCTTAACCGGCGGGCGCATTGATGACCTGCATTTGCTGGATTATAATGTTGTGCTTGGCGATGATAGCGAAAAGGTTACCCTGTTATCCCCCGCCAACGCGCCGGACCCTTATTATGCCTTATGGGGCTGGGCGCCGACCACTACGGAAAACATCCAGAATGTGCCAGGGGCCAACACGGTCTGGAGCGTTGAATCCGGCAGTGTTTTAACCGAAACCACGCCAATCACCCTGAAATGGGAGAGCGAAAACGGCTTGGTCTTTCGTCGCACCATTTCGGTGGATGATCATTATATGTTTGATATCACCCAATCGGTTGAAAACAATTCCGGTGTTGACCAGTCTTTTGCCCCTTACGGGTTGATCGCGCGCCACGGCGAACCGCAAACCATCGGGTTTTACCTGCTGCACGAGGGCGTTGTGCGCGCGCAAGATGGCGAGATTGAAGAAATTGATTACGATAAAATGCCTGAATTCGATATGTCCCCCGAGGGCAATGTCGATATTGTCTCGGTGCAGGAAAACGGCTGGATCGGGTTTACCGATAAATACTGGATGACAACCCTGATCCCGCAAGCCGGACAGCCGTTTCAATCTGTGGCCAAATATACCACCGCCCAGAACACCTATCGCATTGATATGCGCATTGACCCGATGACAGTGCCTGCGGGCGAAACTGTTGGCATCAGCACGTCATTGTTTGCAGGGGCCAAGGTGGTTGATACCATTCGCGCCTATCAAAACGAGCGCAACATTGAAAATTTTGTTGATTCGGTTGACTGGGGCTGGTTCTATTTTCTGACCAAACCGATGCAATGGTTGCTATCGTATATTCACGGTATTGTCGGCAATATGGGCGTTGCAATTATCGGCCTGACGCTGGTTGTCAAACTTGCCCTGTTTCCGCTGGCCTATAAATCTGCGGTCTCCATGGCCAAGATGAAAAAGCTGCAACCGGAAATGGCCAAGCTGAAAGAGCGCAACGGCGACGACAAACAGCAAATGCAAAAAGACATGATGAAGCTGTATAAGGATGAAAAGGTTAATCCGGCCGCCGGTTGTCTACCGATTTTGCTGCAAATCCCGATATTCTTTGCGCTTTACAAGGTGCTGTTTGTCACCATCGAGATGCGCCACGCGCCGTTTTTTGGCTGGGTCAAAGATCTTTCGGAACCCGATAGTTCCAGCTGGATCAACCTGTTCGGATTGTTGCCTTATGATGTTTCATGGGCGCCTGCGCTGCTGTCAATCGGCGTATTCCCGATCTTGATGGGCATCACCATGTGGATGCAGCAAAAGCTGAATCCGGCCCCCACCGACAAAACCCAGGCGATGATTTTTGCGTGGATGCCATGGGTGTTTATGTTCATGCTGGGCAATTTTGCCGTGGGTCTGGTGATTTACTGGGTGGCCAACAACACCATCACGTTCATCCAGCAATATCTGATCATGCGCACCCAGGGCGTGAAACCCGATGTGTTTGGCAACATCATTTCGGGCTTTAAGAAAAAGACCGACAAGGCGGAATGATGCATGCCCTCGGTCGAACATATATTTTGCCATCCTATCAAAGGGGTCGGTCGCACCGCGCTTGATTTTGTGCAGCTTGTCGCAGGGCAAACCCTGCTGCACGACCGTATATATGCGGTGACCCACGAGGCATCGAAGTTCGACCCTGATACCCCCGCATGGGTGCATTGCGGCAATTTCATTCGCGGGGCCAAAGCGCCGGAATTACAGGCGATTTCGATCACGCAATTTGCAGCGGGGGATATGATGGTGCTAAAACACCCCGATCATGCGCCGTTCCGGTTTAACCCTGAAAATGTCGATGAACATGCAGGGTTTATTGCCTGGGTCAGCCAGTTTGTGCCGGATAATCGCGCGCAGCCAGCGGCGTTTATCAAGGCGCCGACCCAAGGCATGACCGACAATAAAAACCCGTATATTTCTATCCTGAACCTCGCGTCTTTGACAGAGCTGTCTGAAAAGTCCGGTCAACCGATGGCACCGGAACGGTTTCGCGGCAATATCTGGCTGGACGGCGTGGACGCGTGGGAAGAGCGCAGCTGGATTGGCAAAACCATGCGGGTTGGCATGGCGCATGTGGTGATCCGTGAAAATATCACCCGCTGCATGGCCACTACGGTTGATCCGCTAACCGGCAAACAAGATGTGCCAACGCTGGATATTCTTGAAGATAACTGGGGCCATAGCGATTTTGGCATTTACGCCGAGGTGATCAAAACCGGCCCCGTAGACCAATATGACGGGGCGCATATCTTATGATCGAATTTCCACTGGTTGAAAAACCCGACTATTTATCCGCTGAAAAAGGCCGCATATTATTTGCCGGCAATTCCGATTTTCTGAAAGGCGTGGTGGCGATGGACGGCGTGCCTGCGGCGGACCGTATGGAGGTTTGTTTTGCGGGGCGTTCCAACGTCGGAAAATCCACCCTGATCAACGCTCTGACCGGCCGCAAGGCTTTGGCGCGCACCTCAAACACGCCGGGGCGCACGCAGGAAATCAACTATTTCACCCTGATGGACAGCCATTATCTGGTCGATTTACCCGGCTATGGTTTTGCCAATGCGCCGATCCCAGTGGTGGCCAAATGGCAGCGTTTATTAAAAGCATATCTGCGCGGGCGCGCCACCTTGCGCCGCGTGTTTTTGCTGGTTGATGCGCGGCACGGGCCAAAGGATGTTGATGAGGAAATCATGGCCCTGCTGGGCGATGCGGCTGTGACGTTTCAGGTGGTTTTGACCAAAATCGATAAACCCTCCAAGGGGGATTATTCTGCTGTTCTGGCCAAAACCCAGAAGGTTCTGCAAAAATACCCTGCTGCCTATCCTGAAATTATCGCTACCAGTTCGGATAAAAACATCGGGCTGGATATTTTACGCACAACCATTGCCACCATGGAATAACCCGTTAAGGTCTTGAAAATGGAGAAATCAACCGCCATGAACCGCGACTGGATCGCCACCGCCCGCACTTTATCCGAAGCGCTGCCGTTTTTGCAGCGTTATGATGGCGCCACAGTTGTGATTAAATTTGGCGGCCACGCCATGGGCGATGATCAAGCCATGGAACGCTTTGCCCGCGATATTGTGCTGATGAAACAATGCAATCTGCACCCTGTTATTGTGCATGGCGGCGGCCCGATGATTAACCGGATGCTGGAAAAGCAAGGCGTTGTCAGCACCTTTAAAAACGGCAAACGGGTTACCGATGCGGCCACCATGGAAGTGGTTGAAATGGTGCTTTCGGGGTCGGTAAACAAACGTATTGTGCAGGCGATCAACCAGCAAGGTGGCAAGGCGGTGGGCCTGTCGGGCAAAGATGCGCGATTGATTACCTGTGATATTGCTGATGGTGATCTGGGGCTGGTCGGTGAACCGACCGATATTGACCCGTCTATTATCAAAACCTTTCGCGACAGTGATTTTATTCCGGTAATTGCGCCCATCGGCGTGGGCCGCAAGGGCGAGACCCTGAACATTAACGGAGATACCGTGGCAGGCGCGCTGGCGGCAGCGCTGAAGGCAGACCGGCTGTTGCTGCTGACCGATGTTGCGGGGGTCAAGGATGCTGACGGTGATGTGGTGACTGAATTGACGTCTGATACGGTGCGCAAACTAACCGCATCAGGTATAATTTCCGGTGGTATGATCCCCAAAACCGAAACCGCGCTTGCGGCAATTGAGGGCGGTGTTCGTGCCGTGGTTATTCTGGATGGTCGCGCGCCGCATTCCTTGTTGCTGGAGCTGTTTACACCGGCTGGGGCGGGGTCGATTATTCGGGCTTGAACGGGTCGGTGCGTGGAGACCACGCACCCTACATTCAGATTTACGAATATATATCGTGAATGTGACTTGAATTTTTTCCGGACACGGGCCAACTAGGGTTTATGGAAAATGAACAAACAATCCGCTTAACCGTCTTTCTAGGGCTTTTTGCCCTGTTTGGCATTCTTGAATATGTGTTTCCGCGCCGTGAGCGGGTGCAGAGCCAGCTAAAACGCTGGTCTACCAACTGGTTGTTGCTGGTGATTTATAGCGGCTTGTTGCAACTAATGACCCTGATAACGCCGGTGATCATTGCGGTGGGTGCGGCCAATTATGCCGCACTAAAGGGCTGGGGGCTGTTTAATATTATCGGCCTGCCTCTCTGGATAGAATTTATTCTGGTGGTGCTTATTCTGGATTGGGCGGTCTGGTTTCAACACCTTGTTACCCATAAAATCAATTTCCTGTGGCGGTTCCACCGCGTGCATCATTCGGACCGAGATCTGGATGTAACCTCCGCTATCCGGTTTCATCCGGTCGAGATTGCGCTTTCGATGCTTTACAAGGTTGTTCTGGTGCTTTTGCTTGGCCCTGTGGCGGCAGCGGTTGTGGTGTTCGAGGTAATATTAAATGGCGCGGCCATGTTTAACCATGCCAATATCAAATTGCCCGTTAAACTGGACAGGCTGCTGCGCAAAGTGATTGTAACGCCGGATATGCACCGTATTCACCATTCGATCCACCGGCATGAACATGACAGCAATTACGGGTTTTCGATTTCAATCTGGGATCATCTGTTTCGCACCTTTATTGCCGAACCTGAAAAGGGCCAGACCGGCATGACCGTTGGCTTGCGTTGGCAGGATGACAAGCCTAGTAATCTGGTATGGAACCTGAAACTTCCCTTGGACAAGCTGTAGACGCCGCGCTTAACCCCTATGGGCTAAAAGTGCTGGCAGGGGTAAACCCCGAAACCGGCCCGCATAAAACCCTGTTTTTAATCGGGCCGGATGCGACACGGTTTTGGCAGGCTTTTCAAGACAGTGCGGAATATCAGGATGGTCAACCTGACCCGATTGATCGTTGGTCTGAACGGGTTTTGACAAGCATTGGCATCGGTTTTGGCGCAGATGCGATATTCCCTTTTGGCGGACCGCCCTACCATCCGTTTATTGGCCGGGCTTTGCAATCAGGTGAGTGTTTTCAATCTCCGGTGCAGATTTTAGTGCATGGGGATGCTGGGCTTTTTGTTTCTTTTCGTGGCGCATTGGGGTTTTCGGAACGGTTGGAGCTTGCCAAAGCACAACAATCCCCCTGCAAAACCTGCATTGACAAACCCTGCCTTACCGCCTGCCCTGCTGGTGCATTGGTAAAAAATAATTATGATGTTGCCGCTTGCCATGTTTTTCTGGATACTCCAACCGGAGACCAATGCATGACGCGCGGTTGTGCGGTGCGGCGGGCTTGTCCGGTTGGGCGATCTGATCGGGCCGAGGCGCAATCCGCGTTTCATATGTCATATTTTCACCGAAAGGCCCCTGCATGAAACGTCTGATCCTTATTCGCCACGCAAAATCAAGCTGGTCCAGCGGGGCCAGCGCGGATAAATCAAGGCCGCTAAATGATCGGGGCCGCGCCGCCGCGACCAAAATAGGCGCTTGGCTGAACAAGCAAGGCTATATGCCTGACGAAGTAATATCATCTAGCGCCACACGTTGCGCCCAGACATGGGACGGGATTTCGGAAATTCTGGGCAAAGATGCGGATTTACGCTTTGACGATACGCTGTATCTGGCCAGCGCCCATACCATGCTGAAACAGCTACAAACCGCCAGTGGTGACGCGGTGATGATGCTGGGCCATATGCCCGGCATTGGTGAATTTGCCCGGGATCTGCGCCGCGACCCAGCCCCTGCCCATGAAACATTCCAGAAATACCCGACCGGCGCGGTAACGGTGCTGGATTTCAAGGTTGATAACTGGGCTGATGTATTGATGGGCACCGGCAAATTTGTGGATTATGTGGCGCCGCGCGAATTGTAAAAGCGGGGCTTTGGCCGAACAGCACAAGGGTATTTACACAGGTATTTACGCAAAAAAAGGCCGGAGCGGATGCTCCGGCCTTTTTGTTTTGATGCAATTGTATTAGTGGCCCAGAATCTGGGACAGGAACAATTTGGTGCGTTCGGATTTTGGGTTGTCAAAGAACTCTTGAGGTTCGTTTTGTTCAACAATCTGGCCCATATCCATAAAGATCACGCGGTTGGCAACCTTGCGCGCGAAACCCATTTCGTGGGTAACCACGATCATGGTCATGCCTTCTTCGGCAAGTTCAACCATGGTGTCCAGCACCTCGGCGATCATTTCAGGGTCAAGCGCGGAGGTTGGTTCGTCAAACAACATGATGCGGGGTTTCATGCACAAAGACCGTGCAATCGCCACACGCTGTTGCTGGCCGCCCGAAAGCTGGCCGGGGTATTTCAGCGCCTGTTCCGGGATTTTCACCTTTTCAAGGAAATGCATTGCGATTTCTTCGGCTTCTTTCTTGGGGGTTTTACGCACCCAGATCGGCGCCAAGGTGCAATTTTCCAGAATGGTCAAGTGTGGAAACAGGTTGAAGTGCTGAAAGCACATGCCAACCTCTGACCGGATTTTATCGATGTTTTTCAGATCCGAGGTAAGCTCGGTTCCGTCAACAACGATTGAACCTTTCTGGTGGACCTCAAGCCGGTTAATGCAGCGGATCAAGGTGGATTTGCCGGAACCCGAAGGCCCGCAAACCACGATGCGTTCGCCACGGTTCACCGTGATGTTGATGTCTTTGAGGACGTGAAAATCCCCATACCATTTGTTCATATCGGTGATCTGGATCGCGACCTCGTCGGACACTTCCATGGCTACTTTTTGAATTGCTTCTGACATTTTATGGCTCCTTAGTGGCCAGTCTTAAGCTTGCGCTCAAGATACATGGAATAACGTGACATTGCGAAAGTGAATACCCAGAACATCAGGGCGAGGAAGATATACAGCTCCCACAAGATGCCTTTCCATTCCGCGGTGCCGCGAATAGCGTTGATAAGGCCAACCGGATCAAGCAAGCCAATGATCGACACAAGCGTTGTGTCTTTGAACAAGCCGATAAAGTTGGACACAATGCCCGGGATCGAGATTTTCAGGGCCTGTGGCATGATGATCAGCCGCATGGATTTCCAGTAATCAAGACCCAGCGCGTCGGCTGCTTCGTATTGGCCTGTGGGCAAGGCCGCAAGACCACCGCGCACAACCTCGGCCAGATAGGCCGCCGAGAACAGGGTCACCACGATAACCACCCGCAACAGAAGGTCAAAACTGGTGCCGGGGGGCAAGAAATAGTTCAACAGAACCGAGGCCACAAATAACAAGGTAATCAATGGCACGCCGCGGATGAACTCGATATAGCCAACACACAGAACCTTGACGATGAACATATCGGACTGACGCCCAAGCGCCAGAATAACCCCGATTGGAAAAGACAGGGCGATACCTGAAATTCCGATGATAACCGACAGGGTAAGACCGCCGATATCTCTGGATTTGACGATTTCAAGCTCAATCCCGAGGATACCGTTGATATAGACCGCCGTTGGTATCGCCAAAAATAGCCACCAGCCAAGTGCCGCGACAACAGCCAATGTAATGCCGGCGATGCTACCTGCGATCGGGTTCAAAACCCGCATGACGCCCCAGGCGATGGCGAAACCAGCCATGGCGGCAACTGGACCCCAAATAGAATCGCCCCAAATCAGCCAGAAGGCCAGAAATGGATAAAGCATCGAAAAGTAAACCATTTTACGTGGCACTTTGTTAAACAGCACCGGCGCGATGGCAACGATCATCAAGATAAGGGATAGGTTAATGCGCCATTGCTGGTCTCTGGGGTAAAACCCGTACATCAACTGGTTAAAGCGTTCGGGAATAACCCCCCAGCACGCGCCAGTGACGTTCGGGTCATCAAAACATGCGCGAACGCTGCCCAGACCCCAAGAGGGTTGATAGCCCCAGTTAACGATTTCAACGCCAAGAAATACTACCACAACAATGGTGAAAATCGAGACAACCGAATTGGCAATGCCGGAAAACATATTGGTTTTCAGCCAAAGAAGAATCCCGGTTTCGCCCAGCGGTGCGGGTTGATCGGGGAGCATTTCGGTGCGAATAAAAGAATGATCAGCCATCTTAACGCTCCTTCAACTTAACAGAGTTGTTATACACATTCATAACCATCGAAATCGACAAGGATATTGTCAGGTAGACCAGCATCAGCAACATGATACATTCCATTTCGCGGCCGGTCTGGTTAAGAATTGTGCCGCCAAGCGTGCCGGTGATTTCGATATAACCCACCGCAGTCGCCAGTGACGAGTTTTTGGTAAGGTTCAGAAATTGTGAAATCAGCGGCGGAATGATAACCCGCAATGCCTGCGGCAAAATGATAAGCTGCATGGTGCGGTTGGGCCGCAAACCAAGCGCAAAGGCGGCTTCGGACTGGCCTTTACTGATGGCCATAATGCCCGAGCGCACCGCCTCGGCGATAAACGCCGCAGTATAAAGCGACAGCGCCATGGTAATTGCAATGAACGGCGCCCGGATGAACAGACCGCCTTCAAAATTGAATTTCACAAATGCAGGGTAATCCAGCGCGATCGGGCGACCCATGATGAAATAGATCAATACAGCCGGCACAATCAGCATGCCGAGTTTGATCCAGAAATTTGGCAATATCTGGCCGGTCTGTTCCTGACGTTTTCTGGACCATTTTCCGAAAAATATGGCTGCGATAAACGACAGGATGAAAACAATAACCACAACCATCGAACCCTGAAGCCAGATCGGGCTAGGGATATAGAAACCGCGGTTGGTCAAAGCAACAGATTCATTAAACAACATCGATGCAGTGGCGTTATCGCCCTTAAAGGCACGCGGCACCGGAAAGATATCGTTGATGATGGCAATGGCAAAAACGATCCAGAGCAAAATCGGAACATTGCGGAACATCTCTACGTATACGGTCATCAAACGGGCAAGCACCCAGTTTTTTGACAGACGCGCAACGCCAACAGCAACCCCGATAATCGTCGCGATAAAACAGCCGACAACCGCAACCATCAAGGTATTGAGCATGCCCACAATTGCAGCACGTAAATTACTGTCAGTTGAGGAAAATTCAATCAGTTGGGGCGATATTTCAAACCCGGCTGCGTCATTCAGAAACCCGAACCCGAGGTCTTTGCCAAGGTCGGAAAGGTTGCTCAGCATATTGTTGACCAGCCAGACGCCACCCGCCATGAAACCAATTAGAACAATAACCTGAATGGTCAGCGAACGATATCGAGTATCGTAAATAAGCATGCTTAGCCGAAAGGTCGGCCCCGCATTTTGGTCAGCCATTGCCATGGCGTCCCCCTCCTGTTGAATGTCCGAACCCTTTGTCGATTTGGTTTTTCCAAATCTGAAGATGGTCAGGATCTATTAAAAAAATAATGTATTACATAGTAATAGGGCGCGCCGTGTGGCGCGCCCTAAAAGTTCTATCCGTTTAACGGAATGGCGGGGAATACATCAGACCACCCTGGGTCCATTGTGCATTCAGACCACGAGCCAGACCAATCGGAGTGCTTTCGCCGATGGTTGATTCGAAGATCTCGCCATAGTTACCGCCAGCAGAAATTGCGCGTGCGGCCCAGTCAGCATCAAGACCAAGCATTTCGCCCAAGTTACCTTCGGTGCCCATGAAACGGTTGATTTCAGGGTTGTTGGTGCCTGCTGCCAATGTTTCCAGATTTGCGGAAGTAATGCCCAGCTCTTCGGCTGCGATCAATGCATTCATGACCCAACGAACAACGTCAGCCCATTGGTCGTCGCCGTGACGCACAAGTGGACCCAGAGGCTCTTTGGAAATGATTTCCGGCAGAATCAGGTGATCGTCAGGATTTTCAAATGACGAACGCGCCGATGCCAAAGCAGAGGAGTCTGTTGTGTAAACGTCACAAGCGCCGGCAATATAGGATGCCTGGGCTTCTGCAGTTGTGTCGATTGGCACTGGCTCAAATGACATGCCGTTTGCACGGAAATAGTCAGCCAGGTTCAGCTCGGTTGTTGTGCCGGTTTGGATACAAATGGTTGCGCCATCCAGTTCCAGAGCAGAGGAAACGCCCAGATCGGTTGGAACCATGAAGCCTTGGCCGTCATAATAGTTGATGCCAACAAATGTCAGCGCCAGGTCAACATCGCGCGAGAAAGTCCATGTTGTTGTGCGAGACAACAAATCAACTTCGCCCGAGGTCAGCGACGAGAAACGAACCTTGGATGTCAAAGGCACAAATTCAACTGCGTCTTTGTCATTCAGAACTGCGGCGGCGATGGCGCGACATACTGCTACGTCGATGCCTTCCCAATAGCCATTGGCGTCAGGGGCAGAAAAGCCAACTTGGCCAGTGCCCGTGCCGCACTTAAGAACACCAGCTGCCTGGATGTCTTGCAAAGTGCCCGCTGATGCGAAACCGGCAGTCATGCCGAGCGCAGCTAGCGTGCTAATAAATAGTGATTTTTTCATTTTTTACTTCTCCCATTGGACCGAGGGTTTAACCTCGGCGCCCCGTCAAAATCTGTCGGAGGCGAATTTCGATGTGTCTACCCTTACGGGCAGCCGTGGCAATCTTGGACAATTCAGCGGCTAAACGTCAAGGCTTCATTCACTTTTCTCACGTTAGGTGCGCAACACTGACCTTAATTTTGCGATTTAAGGAAATATAAACCGGTTTACGTCCGCCCAACGCAAGAAAGCGTTGCTTTCCTGACCATTTAGTCAGTTTTGGCGGGGTAATCCGGCAGCAAGGCTAAATCAACTCAACCGGTAATTGCAGTTGATTCGGTCAAATTGCCAAAACTACAAAATAAGTCAGGTGAGTTTACCCAAAAAGCAACCGAACCGGATATATTCTTTGTTGAAATCAAGAATCACAGGTGCATTGTGGCTTGGCCTAACGGTCGCAGGGGCGATTCTTTTCAGATTTATTTGTTATTTGGTTAACAGGCGCAGGGCCAGATCGGCAGTTTCAAAATCCCGCTGGCGGGATTCGGCCAGCATTTGCGCTTCATCATCGGTGCCCCATTGTTCAATCTGCCAAAGATCATCCAGCCGCGAAAGCTGCCAGCCGGTTGCCGCATCAATATGGTTGCGTGCAACCGCCAGCGCAATCACCAGTGAGCCGGATATTTTTACCAGATCGTAAAAGGCGGTCAGTTGAAACAGATCAAAACTTTCAACACATGCCCGCAGTTTTTCAACACTGCTGCGCGGCTGGGCAATGGCCATAATGCCTTGGGTTTTATTCAGCGGTGCAGCCAGCCCATGCGCGGCCCAATCCAGCAGAGGATCCCAGTTTTCAGCCTGTCTGGCGATCAGCTCAATGGGGGTTTCGGCCCGATAACACAGCAGGTCGGTCTCGCCATATCCGGTTAGATTATCGACAATTTCGGCATGTTCCGATGCGGCTGCATCCAGTGCGGCCTCTCCAAAACGGGTGAAGGGCATTTGGTGTTTGTGGATTTTGCTTTCCACCGCCATCCATTCACCGGCGATTTTCTCAGCAAAGCCTTTGGTTGGCACAATTACCGGATTTTTCAGCGGGGTTTTCAGCGGGCGCCGGTCCAGCAAAACCGCAAATCCGGCCTCGCATTTTTCCACGCGGGCTGTGTCCCAAAACCGTTTAATTTCAAATGCCATGCTTAGCCCCACAGCTGTTCCAGTGCTGTGTCCAGCTCTGAAAAATCGTCAATAATAATATCTGCGCCTGCCGCTTTGATACGTTCAACCGGATGATAGCCCCAGCTAACGCCAATGGTGGCAAACCCCGCCGCGACCCCCATTTCGATGTCAAATTCGGTATCGCCAATCATAATAGCACGGGTAACATCCACGCCGGTTTCGTTTAACGCGGTGTGCAGCATTGACGGGTGCGGTTTGCTGGGATGACCATCGGCAGTTTGCGAAGTCACAAAAAATTTGCGCAGATCATGGGCATCATAAGCATGATCCAGCCCGCGCATGGCTTTGCCGGTGGCGACGCCCATCAGGGTTTGGTCTTGTAAATGCAGGCGTTCCAGCGCGTTGCGCGCACCGGGATACATCGGCACGTTATGTTCGCCGCCTTGTTCAGCCCGCAAATCAAGAAAGCTTTGCTTATAAAGCGCAACCGCTTCGGTGTTTTCGCTAGGGGACAGATCGGGCAACAGCACAGAAACCGCGCGGTCCAGCGACAGGCCAACAATCGACAAGACTTCGGCACGCGAAGGTTCCGGATGCCCCGAGGCGGCAAACGCCCGTTTCATTGCGGCCAGAATAAAATCCTGACTGTCGATCAAGGTGCCATCGACATCGAACACAACCAGACGAAGATCGCTCATTCGAAAATCTTGAACGGGTCTTTGGGGGCCCATTTCAGATCCCAGCCGAACATATCCCAGCTGCGTTGCATATGGTCGGGCAGGTCGGCCTCGATCATCATGTTTTTCTTGCCGGTCACCGGATGGGTAAAGGTGATGGACCGCGCATGCAGATGCATTTTGCGGCTGATATCACCACCGATTTGCGCGCCCCAGCCCTCACCATCATTGCTTTGGCTTGATCCGCCATATTTACCATCACCAATAATCGGACAGCCGAGTTCCGCCATATGCACCCGCAACTGATGCGTCCGGCCGGTAATTGGCGCAAGGCCAACCCAAGTGGTGCGGGTGCCGATGGTTTCAATCACCGCGTAATCGGTGGTGGCACGTTTTGCACCGGGGGTGTTTTCGACCTCTTTCGGGTGGATACAATGCATTTTTTCGCCTGCATTATTAGGGCCGTGGCCCGCAGCCTTAACAAGGCCGTAATGCACGGTGCCAACCCGGTTTGGCAATCGTCCTGCCACCAGCGCCCAGTAAATTTTGCGGGTCTCGCGGTCTTGCATGGCTTTGGCCAGCCCTTTTGCCGCCTTGCCGGTGCGCGCCAATAGCAACACGCCGGAGGTGTCTTTATCAAGCCGATGCACCAGTTTTGGCTTGGTTTCCATATCAAACATCAGGGCTTCACACAGCATATCAACATGCAGGGTCTGGTTGGTGCCGCCCTGGGTTGGCAGACCCGCAGGTTTGTTGATGGCAATGATATGTTCGTCCTTATAGATCACACAATCGCGGATCATTTTGCGATTTTCATCCGAAATAAAGGTAAATTTCGGGCTGGAATGCTGCACGCCGGGTTCCGGTAATGGCGGCACCCGCACCGATTGGCCGGTTGCAAGGCGGGTGTTGGATTTGGCCCGCGCGCCCTCTACCCTGATCTCGCCCTTGCGGCACATTTTTTCAATGCGGCCCTGGTTGATATGGGGGAAAATCCGTTTGAACCAACGATCAAGGCGCTGGTCCTGGCCGTCCTCATCTACGGTTACGATTTGCACGCCGCTCATGTCATTATCATCCTTGTAAGGGCCATTCCGGCAAAAAGCGCCAGCATGGCAAGGGCAACCGAGCCGCCCATGTAAATTGCCGCAGCCATCAAGCGACCGCGTTCCAGCAGGTAAACCGCATCCAGCGAAAACGCTGAAAACGTGGTAAAACCGCCCAATATTCCGGCCAGCAAAAACGGGCCAAACCGCCCGAAACTGCCATCCATACGTTCCAGCAGATACACCGCCACAATCCCCATCAATAGTGACCCAACAATATTGATAATCATTGTGCCATAGGGAAAGCCGCTGCCAAACCAGTGCAGCGCCGATTTTCCGGTTTGATACCGCAATGCAGCGCCAATCGCCCCGCCAAACGCAACTTGTAAAATAACCGGCATGGCTTAGCCCCTTTCGCCGCGCTTGTGGCGCAGCTTGGCAAAATAGTCGAGCCGTTTTTTCAATTCACGCTCAAAACCCCGTTCGGCCGGCAGATAATATATGCCGCGTTTCATGGTGTCGGGGAAATAATTCTGCCCCGAAAATCCGTCCTCGGCATCATGGTCATATTGATAGCCATCACCATACCCCTGATCTTTCATCAACTCGGTCGGCGCGTTCAGAATATGTTTGGGGGGTGGTTCCGACCCGGTTTTTTTGGCCGCCGCCATGGCATTTTTATACCCCGCATAAAGCGCGTTTGATTTGGGCGCGAGGGCCAGATACACCACCGCTTGCGCCAAGGCCAATTCGCCCTCTGGGCTTCCCAATCGTTCATAGGTGGCCCATGCATCAAGACATTGGCGTTGTGCGTTCGGTTCCGCCAAGCCGATATCCTCCACGGCCATGCGGGTAATGCGCCGCGCCAGATAACGCGGGTCTTCGCCGCCGGTTAGCATGCGGGCAAACCAGTAAAGCGCCGCGTCGGGATCGGACCCGCGCACGGATTTATGCAAGGCGGAAATCAGGTTAAAATGTGCGTCGCCGGATTTATCATATTGAGCAGCGCGGCGGTTCAGGCGGTTTGACAAGCCTTTGCGATCAGTTTTTCCATCCCAGCCCATCACCTGTTCAAGCATATTTAACAAGGCGCGCCCGTCACCATCGGCCATTTCGATCAGCGCATCGCGGGCATCGCCATCCAGCGGCGCGGGTTTGGACAGTGCTTGTTCAGCCCGCTGAATCAGCAGTTCCAGATGCACAGGCGTCAGACGGTTCAGCACCAGAACCTGCGCGCGCGACAGCACCGCCGAGTTCAGCTCAAAACTGGGGTTTTCCGTGGTGGCCCCGACCAGAATAATGGTGCCGTCTTCCATATGGGGCAAAAAACCATCCTGCTGGGCCTTGTTGAAACGGTGGATTTCATCAACAAACAACAACGTGCCCTTGCCATTCTGGCGGCGCAATTTTGCAGCCTCGAATACTTTTCGAAGGTCAGAAATGCCGGAAAATATGGCGCTGATCTGCACAAATGTCAGATCAACCTCATCGGCCAGCAACCGCGCGATGGTGGTTTTGCCCACCCCGGGCGGCCCCCAGAAGAT
>JAKITE010000035.1 GCA_021648225.1 Paracoccaceae bacterium | reverse complement strand
ACAAGCACTTCGCGCCGCCCAACGTGATTTGCAGGCGAAACTATGCCCATGTCTTCCATTTCCTCAACCAGTTTGGCGGCTTTGTTATAGCCGATCGACAATTTGCGCTGGATGTATGAAATCGAACATTTGCGATCATTGGCAACAATGGCAATCGCCGTATCAAGCAGGGTGTTTTCGTCAGTGCCATTGCCAAGCCCCAGTTTCAGGTCAAGCTGTGCGTCGGCCTCTGATCCGCCGCCCTCAACTACGCTGGAAACATATTCCGGCTCGCCTTGGGCTTTAAGGAACCCTACGATTTCCTCGACTTCCTGATCCGAAACAAACGGCCCGTGCACGCGAGTGATGCGCCCGCCGCCCGCCATAAACAGCATATCGCCCTTGCCCAGCAATTGTTCAGCCCCCATTTCGCCAAGCACGGTGCGGCTGTCGATTTTGCTGGTCACCTGAAAGCTGATGCGTGTTGGAAAGTTGGCTTTGATGGTGCCGGTAATTACATCAACCGAAGGCCGTTGCGTGGCCATCACCAGATGTATGCCCGCGGCCCGCGCCATCTGTGCCAACCGCTGGATGCAGGCTTCGATCTCTTTGCCTGCAACCATCATCAGGTCCGCCATTTCGTCAACAATAATAACGATATACGGCAGTTTTTCCAGCGTATATTCCTGGGTTTCAAATACCGGATCGCCGGTTTCATCGTCAAATCCGGTTTGCACGGTGCGGGTGAATGCCTCGCCTTTGGCAATGGCTTCGGCGACACGGCCATTAAACCCGTCAATATTGCGCACGTTCAGTTTGGACATTTTGCGGTAACGCTCTTCCATTTCCGCCACCGCCCATTTCAGGGCTACAACCGCCTTTTTCGGGTCGGTCACCACTGGCGATAAAAGATGCGGAATGCCGTCATAAACCGATAGTTCCAGCATTTTCGGGTCAATCATTATTAACCGGCAATCCTCGGGCGGCAGGGCATAAACCAGCGACAGGATCATGGTGTTGATCGCCACCGATTTGCCGGAACCCGTGGTGCCTGCAATCAGCAAATGCGGCATGCGTGCAAGGTTCACCACCACCGGTTCGCCGCCAATATCTTTGCCAAGCGCAAGGGGCAGTTGATGGTTGCTATCGCCAAAAGCGCGGGCCGAGAATATTTCGCGCAACAACACTGTCTCGCGGTTTTCATTGGGCAGCTCGATGCCGATCACCGTGCGGCCCGGAATGGTTGAAACCCGTGCAGACAAGGCCGACATCGACCTTGCAATATCATCAGCCAAGCCAATTACGCGGCTGGCTTTCAACCCCGGTGCCGGTTCAAGTTCATACATGGTCACCACCGGCCCGGGGCGCACGCCGATAATTTCGCCTTTGACGCCGTAATCATCCAGCACGCTTTCCAGCATGCGGGCATTGGCGTTCAGGGCGTCCTCGCTCAGGTGGTGGCGGATGATTTTGGTTGGGCTTTCCAGCAAGGAAAGCGGGGGCATCTCATAGCCCCCGAGGCCGGGTTCCAGCCCCAGCGTTGGTTGTTCTTCGGCCTTGGCGCGGCTGCTTTTTGCTGTGGGTTTGTTGCTGGGGTATTTTACCATTGGTTCGGCGGGTTTGGGGGCCGGCATATCGGGGGCCGGAGCATTTTTGCGGCTAACCCCGCCAAGTGCCGGATATTCGGTTTTTTCCGGCGGAGGTGTGTCATCAATGACTTCGGTATTGGCGGCATTGGCAATGCGCGCCATCAACGGGTCAGACACAGCCGGTTTTGGTGAAATGTTTTCTTCTCTCAGGGTGTCAAGCCGGTCAGCAAAACGGCCCTCGTTTGTTGATTTTTCCACGTTGTCTGCCAGCTTTTTTTCTCGCCGCTTTTCACTGGCGGCTTTGGCGGCTGACAGGCCCGATTTACCAGCAGCACTAAGGCCGCTGCCCGCCGCAACCATCCCCGATTTGGCAGATCGAAATCCGACCCCGCCCAGCCAGCGGAAAATATCGGCGGATAAGGCATAAATGGTAACCAGCCCCGCCAAAAGATAATGACCGGCGGCTTTGCCTTCGGGTTTGGAAACCCCTAATGCAAACAGGCTGATCAGCACAAAAACAACTGCCAGAATTGCAGTCATGATTTTAAGGTCGGCCCCCAGCGCAAAAGGCATAAAGCCCAGCAGGAATTTCAGGGCGCTATCGCCAAAAACCCCGCCCAGCCCATAGGCAAACCCCCAACTATCTAGCGGCGCGTGGGCGGCCATAAACGTGGCAGCTACAAAAATGGCAATCGGGGCAAAAACCATACGCAAAGCCGCACGCCCGGCGCCCTGATGCATCATGAACCGCGCACCCCAGACCACAAAGAAAACCGGTATCCCCCAAAACGCCCAGCCCAGTATCCGGTGCAGCGCATCCGATAAATATGATCCGAAACGCCCCAGCAGATTTACTGCATCAGCATCGGTTTTCATAAAAAACGAAGGGTCGTTTTCGGTATGGGTTATAAATGCCAGAAAAAGCACAGCTCCGAATACCAGCATGGCAAATCCCATGGCCTCAGCACCGCGTTTACGCAACAGCGCCTGTGATTTGGTTTCAGGTTTTTTGCGGCGGCTTTTGCGCCTTGGTTTGCTTTTTGAAAATACTGCCATGCTCATTTTTTCAACCGTTCTGTTCCGAAAGCAAATAATCCCTGATCGCGGTTAAGCCGCGCTCCAGTTCAGGAAAATCTGCAACCAGTGCTACTCTGATATACTCAAAACCCGGATTACCATTTGGCGTGTTATGCGATAAATACGCACCCGGCAATACTTTAACACCGCTGTTTCGCCAAAGCTGTAATGCGGCTTTTTCGCCATTCCCTGCCTTGAGCCATAAAAAGAATCCAGCCCGCGGCGAATGGTATTCTGGCACATTACCCAATATCCGGTCCGCCAGCGAGAATTTTTTTTGATAAAGCGCACGATTCTCAATTACATGTGCCTCATCCGCCCATGCGGCCGCTGCGGCTTTTTGCAAGGGCAAGGGCAAAGGCGCGCCGGTATAGCTGCGCAATTGCAGCAATTCCGCAATGGAATCCGGCCCGCCAGCCACAAAACCCGAGCGCAATCCCGGCAGGTTTGAACGCTTGGAAAGCGAATGAAACGCCAAGACCCGTTCGGGGTTAATGCCGGTTTCCTGCACAGCGGTCAAGATGCCCGCAGGGGGTGTATCGCGGTAAATCTCGGAATAACATTCATCGGCAAAAATTCTGAAATCATGCTTTTCAGCCAATGCCAGCAGGTTTTGCCAATATTCAGCCGATGCCACCGCCCCTTGCGGGTTGCTCGGGGAACACATGTAAACAATGGTAGTGCGATCCAGCGTTTCAGTTGGCAAAGCGTGAAAATCAGGCAGAAAACCATTTTTTGGTTCGGCATTCACATAGACCGGATCAGCCCCGACCGCGCGCGCCGCCACCATGTAACATTGGTAAAACGGATTGGGCAGCAGGATGGCCGGTTTTTGGCCAGCTTTAAGTTCAGGCGACAAAGCAAGACAGGCATTGAACAACCCCTCGCGGGTGCCGTTTAATGGCAAAACCCCGGTGTTTTCATTAACCTTTTTCAGGTCAAAGCGGGTTTCCAGCCAACCTGCGATTGCCATGCGCAGCTCCGGTATGCCGTTATTGGGGGGGTAAACATTAAACCCGTCAGCGTTATC
Source organism: Paracoccaceae bacterium (assembly GCA_021648225.1). Classification (GTDB taxonomy): domain Bacteria; phylum Pseudomonadota; class Alphaproteobacteria; order Rhodobacterales; family Rhodobacteraceae; genus UBA3077. The sequence continues at coordinate 18,560 of JAKITE010000035.1, read as the reverse complement.
AGCAATAATCCGGGGCACAAAGTCCGGAAACCTGTGTTTGGGTTCGCCAATAGACATAGCCACCACTTCACCACCCGCCGGATGGGGATCAAGCAGGGTGCGCAAACGCGGAAACGCATACTCCGGCAAGGCCGAAAATCGTTGGGGGTTCTGCATATATGCCTCGTTACAATGGGTCTGAACGCCCAATTCGAGACAGTTTACCGTCAATTATGCGGCAGGTCTATAGGTTTCATGGTTTCAGGTTGGTCTGATTTCCTGCCTAGCGGTTAATTGTAGGGTGCGTGGTTTCCACGCACCGTTCCATCGCCGCTGCCACGCGCAACAGCTTTGCTTCACCAAACGGAGCGCCCATGGCCATGATGCCGCACCCATTGGTGCCGGTAGGCAGGGTAATGGCACAAAGCCCCATCAGGTTGCCAATACGGGTATTGCGCAATGCCAGCAGGTTTTCGGATATAAAATAATCCGCGTCACGCAACAGGCGTTCACGGTCGGGCGGTAAAATGGCCGAGGACGGGATCAGCACCGCATCAAACGCGGCGGTGGCTGCCTTGTATGCCTTGCGCAAAGCATGCAGTTTTTGCCAGTCCCGCACATATTCCACCGCTGAAAACTGTTGTCCGGCCTCGAATCTTTCTTTAACCGGCGGATACATTTTATTGGGTTCCGCCTCGATTTCCTTGCCCCATTGGGCATAGGCCTCGGATGTATAAAGGCAGGCCGAAAGCGGCATGGCTTGTGCGACCTCGGGGATTTTGATGCGGGTGATTTTAGCGCCTGCATTTGCCAGTTTTTCTAATGCTGTTTCAAAATCTGTTAAAGGTTCTTCGCGGCAATCTTCCATTGCCACGGTTTCCAGCACTGCAAAATGCAGGCTTTGCAGGGGGGTATGGCCAAGATCAGGTGCAGCAACCCCCCGCATTGCCGCCAGCAACAGGCTTGCATCCTCAACAGATCGACATAACGGCCCCACCGTGTCAAACCTGCTGCAAAGCGGCACAACGCCAGAAAGCGACAACAGGCCCGAGGTGGTTTTCAAGCCGACCAGATTGTTCCATGTTGCCGGAATGCGCACTGACCCGCCGGTATCCGAACCAATGCCAGCCGCCGCCAGCCCAAACCCGACAGATGTTGCCGCGCCGGACGAAGACCCCCCCGGTGCAAGATCGGGATCATACACATTTGGTGGCGTTTGGGTGACAGGGTTCAACCCCAGCCCTGAAAATGCCAGTTCGGTCATGTGGGTTTTGCCAAGGCAAACCAGACCGGCGCGGGTGGCGTTGGCCAGCACCTGTGCGTCACTGCCAGGCACGCGGCCAGCCAACAGGGCTGAACCAGCCTCGGTCACCGTTCCGGCGCTGTCATACAGGTCTTTCCAGCTGATCGGCACGCCATCCAGTGGCCCGCGCCGCACGCTGTTTTTGGCGCGCCGGCTGGCGGCCAAGGCCTCGGCACGGGCGCGGGCTTTGGTGGTGCGTGCGTAAATCCGGTTGCTGTATCGGTGTGTGTCAATGGCAGTTAAATACTGTTCACACAGATCAACCGGATCAATTTTTGCCGCTGCAATCCCGCGCCCCAGATCAGCGGCGCTCATTGAAAGCCATGTTTCAGTCATACCCGAACCCTTTTGCCAGTTGTCAAAGCATTGCTAATTAACTTGTAAGGAATGTCCATCATATTTTATGCGCTGTCCGCTTTAACGGGTTTTTTCGACGACTTGTCGCGACGGTAAATCTGCCAAAGGAATGCCGGTGACCCTTGGGGTGTAATCCAGAACCTGAAATCGGCGCTCATTAACGCTGGGGTGGACATAATCGGTTTTGGGTGGCCCGAATTGCCGTGGTTCGCGGGTCATGAAATAGCGCGCGATGCCCGAATAACAGCCCTGCGCGGGGGCCGCAGCATCACAGGGGAATTTTTCGCGCCAGTTATCGGGCAGGGTTATGCCGCATTCTTCGGCCCGTTCCAGCATCCAGACCAGCGGGATGTTGGACAGGGGGCGGGCCTTTGGCATTTTCAGGTTATGGCCGCCAATATCGCTATGGGCACCGGGGAACCAGGCCTGTTCAAGTCGGCCTTGCCAATCCGGTTGGCAGACCCATGGAATGGCCTTGAACGCGACGCGATTTTCATCACACGCCAATGCCTGAAAGGCGTTTTTGATGTTTGATGACAGGCTATGATCATGAAATTCCGTGGCCATCGGGGCTAGACGATTGATAACCGGATAAGGCAGGCCCAACATTTTAACCGTGTCCCACACCCCGATCATTTCAATTCGAACCGGCTGATAGTGACCATATTTTTCTTTGAAATCAATTCCTTGCGTAGACAGTATATTGTCCTGATAATGCCTCAATGCTTGATGAACCCGTCTGGAGGTCACCACATCATGGCGCAACAACCCGATTTCGGCAATCATCCCCGCGATGGAGCGCACCGTATAAGCCCCCCGTGAAAACCCCAGCAAAACAATCCTGTCACCGGGGCGATAGCGTCTGGAAAGGGTTGCGTATCCGGCCAATATAGATCGGTTAATCCCGTATCCCGATGCAGCATCCACCCATTTCCGAAACCCTTTGCCCTGTATCCCCGGATCATACCCCAAGGTTATTTCACGGTTGGCAGGCATTCCGGCCAGCAATTTGTAAAACAACCCTGCATTGGTTTCCTGCCCCGGGGCAATACGGCTGAGCGTGCCGTCAACAATAAAAATATGAGTGCGCAATTTCGGGGCCTTTTGATTTTGCGGCAGGTTAGCAGGCTGAGCGGCCGGCTGCATCCATTTTATGCATGAACAACAAACGGTGCGTGGAAACCACGCACCCTACATTTTTTCACATACCTGCCACGTCACATTGTGTAATGGCCTCCGTCCCCGCTGGCGGGGTGAATTTCAAACGTCCGCATTGTTTAAACGCAATACGGGGATAACCCCGAGATTCACCGATGTTTATACCTTAAGCACAAGCTGGAAGCCCCGGCAGTATAAATGCCCCTTTGCATTGGCGCGGGGTTTGGGTAAAACCGCGCAAAATCAGGACTTGAGGCATGGGTTATGGAAAAGAATTTTGATGCAGCAGCTTGCGAGGCTGCAATTTACGAAAAATGGGAAAGCAGCGGCGCGTTTAAGGCCGGTGCAAATGCCAAGCCGGGTGCTGAAGCTTTTACCATCATGATCCCGCCGCCCAATGTCACGGGCAGCCTGCATATCGGCCATGCATTCAACAACACCTTGCAGGATATTCTGGTGCGCTGGAAACGCATGCAGGGCTATGACACCCTGTGGCAACCGGGGCAGGACCATGCGGGTATTGCCACCCAAATGGTAGTAGAACGCGAATTGGCTGCCGAGGGTAAAACCACCCGCAAAGAAATGGGCCGCGATGCTTTTGTCAAACGTGTGTGGGAGCAAAAAGCAAAATCCGGCAATATTATTATTGATCAGCTAAAACGTATTGGTTCCAGCTGTGACTGGTCGCGCAATGCGTTTACCATGTCCGGCGCGCCGGGGGCGCCATCGGGCGAAGAAGGCAATTTCCACGATGCCGTGCTGAAAGTCTTTGTTGATATGTATAACAAAGGCACGATTTACAAAGGCAACCGTCTGGTCAACTGGGACCCGAAATTTGAAACCGCGATCAGCGATCTCGAGGTCGAGAATATCGAAGTTGACGGCCATATGTGGCATTTCAAATATCCACTGGCGGATGGTGAAACCTATGAATATGTCGAGAAAGACGAAGACGGCAATGTGACCCTGCGCGAAACCCGCGATTATATCTCCATCGCCACTACGCGCCCCGAAACCATGCTGGGTGACGGTGCGGTTGCGGTGCATCCAAGCGATGAGCGTTACAAACCCATCGTGGGCAAAATGGTGCATTTGCCGCTATGTGATCGCTTGATCCCGATTATCACCGATGAATACCCCGACCCCGATTTTGGCTCGGGTGCTGTGAAAATCACCGGCGCCCATGATTTTAACGATTATGCGGTGGCCAAGCGCAATGACATTCCGATGTATCCGCTGATGGACACAACGGGCCATATGGTAACGGGCGATATCGTGCCTGAGGCTTACCGTGGTATGGATCGATTTGAGTGCCGCAAAGCGGTGGTTGAGGATATCACCGCATTGGGGTTGGCGGTCATGGTTCTCGAAATGGTGGGTGAATCGCCCACCCTACAAGACGTTGACCGTAGGGTGGGTGGTTCCGCGCCAGCGGGTTCACCCACCGCTCCGCACATGATCCCCTACGTCGAAAACAAAAAAATCATGCAGCCCTTTGGTGACCGCTCCAAGGTGGTGATCGAGCCAATGCTGACTGACCAATGGTATGTCGACACCAAACAAATCGTGCAGCCCGCGATTGACGCGGTGAAATCCGGCGAAGTGACGATCATGCCCGAAAGTGACCGCAAGGTCTATTTCCACTGGCTGGAAAATATCGAGCCGTGGTGTATATCGCGGCAGCTCTGGTGGGGGCATCAGATACCGGTTTGGTATGGGCCTGACGGGAAAGAGTTTTGCGCAGCTACTTTTGAGGAAGCGGCAGTAAATGCAAAGTCACATTATGTTTGGAGCGGTGAAGTTCGGGAATCTGAGCTTGACCCCCATTACTTTGATGAAAAAGGACAAAAGACTGAAGCGTTGCCTGGAATTGGTATTCATAGCAATATTATGGGAGAAAATCCAAATGCTGGGCAGGCCTACTTAATCCTCGACCGCGACCCCGATGTCCTAGACACATGGTTTTCCTCCGGCCTCTGGCCCATCGGTACCCTCGGCTGGCCTGAGGAAACCCCCGAATTCCAGAAATACTTCCCTACATCGGTGTTAATCACTGGCTTTGACATCATCTTTTTCTGGGTCGCCCGTATGATCATGATGCAACTGGCAGTGACTGACAAAATCCCGTTCCACACGGTCTATGTGCACGCGCTGGTGCGCGACGAAAAGGGCAAGAAAATGTCCAAATCCACCGGCAATGTCATTGACCCGCTGGAAATGATCGACGAATTTGGTGCAGATGCGCTGCGATTCACCCTGTCGGCAATGGGCCGAGACCTAAAGCTAAGCACCGCGCGCCTAACGGGGTATCGCAACTTCGGCACCAAGCTGTGGAATGCCGCGCGTTTTGCCGAGATGAACGAATGCAAACCAAGCGCGGATTTTGACCCGTTAAGCGTCACCCAAACCGTCAATAAATGGATTGTCGGCGAAACCGCGCGGGCATTGCAAACCACCAATAAAGCCCTTGAAAGCTACCGCTTTTCCGATGCCGCGATGGGCCTTTATGCCCATGTCTGGGGCAAGGTTTGCGACTGGTATGTGGAATTCGCCAAACCGATGTTCAAATCGGATGATCCGGCGGTGGTTGCCGAAACCCGTGCGACTATGGCATGGGCGATTGATCAATGTCTGATCATGCTGCACCCGATTATGCCCTTTATCACCGAACAGCTTTGGGGCGATATTGCGCCGCGCCAAAAAATGCTGGTTCATACAGATTGGCCTGAATACGGGGATAGCCTGATTAACCCTGCAGCAGATGCCGAAATGGGCTGGGTGATTGATCTGATCGACGCCATCCGCTCGGTGCGCGCTGAAATGCGGGTGCCCGCAGGGGCGAAAATCCCGATGGTGCAGCTTGATTTGTCCGATGCCGGCAAAGCCGCGCTTCAGGGTAATTCTTTGTTGATACATCGGCTTGCGCGGGTCTCGGACATATCTCTTGCGGATGAAGCCCCGAAAGGCGCGGTAACCATAACAGTTGAGGGCGGAACATTCTGCCTGCCGCTGGCCGATGTGATTGATCTGGATGCAGAAAAAGCTCGCCTGACCAAGGCGCTGGAAAAATTGGTCAAAGAGGCTGGTGGTATAAAAGGTAAGCTGGCCAATGAAAAATTCGTCAGCAAAGCTCCGGCTGCCGTGGTGGAAGAAAATCGCGCTCGGCTGGTTGTGCTGGATGAAGAGGTCAAAAACCTGAATACCGCCATGCAACGGCTGGCAGATTTGGGCTAATTTCTATTTCGCCCAAATATCCCGGGGGGATGCGCCGAATGGCGCGAGGGGGCGAGCAGCCCCCGTTTGCCGAGCGTAGCGAGGCCATGGCCGCTGCGCAAAAACTTCTTGCCTCCGGCGGGGATATTTTAACGAAATAGAAATACTTTTACATAAGGTTTAACCAGCGGTACAGGCGGGGACGCCGATGGCCGTCGAAGTAGAATACGGCCTTGTTCGGGGAAACCCGGGCAAGGTTTTCGTTTGCTTGTTCTTTGGGGGCGCGTATAAATATCGGGACTGATCAAAAGGATTATGATTTGCCCCGTTTTACCCCGCTTGTGGCTTCGCTACCCTCTACCGTGCCCTTTGTTGGCCCTGAAACCCAGGAACGCGCACGCGGTTCGGTTTTTGCGGCCAGATTAGGGGCCAATGAAAATGTTTTTGGGCCTTCTCCCAAGGCGATACAGGCGATGCAAGCCGCCATTCCTGATATCTGGAAATATGGGGACCCTGAAAACCATGACCTGAAACATGCTTTGGCGGCCCATCATAAGGTCGCGGTTGAAAATATCGTGGTCGGTGCGGGAATTGACGGCTTGCTTGGCTCGCTTTGTCGTATGTTGGTGGAACATGACACGCCGGTTGTCACCTCCAAAGGCGGTTATCCGACCTTTAATTTCCATGTCGCCGGTTATGGCGGCACGCTGGAAACCGTGCCGTATTTGAACGATGCTGAGGACCCTGCCGCCTTGCTTGCCAAAGCGCGACAGGTGGATGCCAGCCTGATTTATCTGGCCAATCCCGATAATCCGATGGGTAGCTGGCACAGCGCTGCCATTGTGCAGGATATGATCGACAATTTGCCAAATGGCGCGGTGCTTTGTCTTGACGAGGCCTATATCGAATTTGCACCTAACGGCACCGCGCCAACAATTGATGTTTCCAACCCGAATGTCATCCGGTTTCGCACCTTTTCCAAAGCATATGGCATGGCGGGCGCGCGGGTAGGCTATGCGATTGGCCATGCGGATTTGATTGATTCTTTCAACAAGGTGCGCAATCATTTTGGTATGAACCGCGCGGCGCAGGCGGGGGCTTTGGCAGCCTTGCAAGATCAGGAATATCTGGCGGAAACGCTGGCAAATGTGACTTCCGCCAAGGCGCGCCTCGGCGATATTGCCCGTTGGAACGGGTTGGAGCCATTATCTTCGGCCACTAATTTTGTCACCATGGATTGCGGGCGTGATGGCGATTATGCGCGGGCGCTGGTTGGGGCGTTGATGGCGCGCGATATTTTTGTGCGCATGCCTTTTGTTGCCCCCGGGGATCGCTGTATTCGGGTTTCGGCAGGGCGACCAGCCGACCTTGACCTGTTTGAAAAAGCATTACCCGAAGCATTGAAAGCAATCACATGACTTACCCGCGCGATATGATCGGATACGGGGCCAACCCACCCCAGGCCAATTGGCCGGAGGGTGCAAAAATCGCGCTCCAGTTTGTGATTAATTACGAGGAGGGCGGCGAGAATTGCACCCTGCACGGCGATGCCGCTTCCGAGGCGTTTCTGTCGGAAATCGTAGGCGCTGCAGCTTGGGCTGGTCAGCGGCATATGAATATGGAATCGATCTATGAATACGGCTCGCGGGCCGGGTTCTGGCGGTTGCATCGCATGTTTACCAATCGCAATATTCCGGTTACGGTTTTTGGCGTAGCCATGGCAATGGCGCGCAACCCCGATGCGGTGGCGGCCATGCAAGACGCCGATTGGGAAATTGCCAGTCACGGGTATAAATGGATTGATTACAAAGATGTGCCAATAGATGTCGAGCGCCAACATATCGCGCAAGCAATTGAAATTCATGCTGAAATTACTGGGTCGCCCCCCAAAGGCATGTATCAGGGCCGATCCTCCGAAAACACCCATGCCCTGACCATGGAGGCGGGGTTCGAATATTCGGCGGATAGTTATGCAGATGAAATCCCGTATTATATCAAAGGCCCCAAGGGGCCGTTTTTGATGGTGCCCTATACGCTGGATGCCAATGACATGCGCTTTGCCTCGCCTCAGGGGTTCAATTCCGGCGACCAGTTTTTCAGCTATCTGAAAGACAGTTTTGATGTGCTTTATGCCGAGGGTGGGCGTATGATGTCTGTGGGTCTGCATTGCCGTTTGGTTGGCCGACCGGGGCGCGCGGCGGCGCTGCTGCGGTTTCTGGAGTATGTGCAAGGGCATGATAAGGTCTGGTGCGCAACGCGGCTGGAAATTGCCAATCATTGGCGAAAGGAAAATCCTGCATGAATATTCAAGTTAGGGAGAGCTGGTAGAATGCGCTACGCAACACCGGCACGAGGCTTGCCACCCCAAGATGCCAAAATGGAAAGCACCGAGGTTTTTACCGATGCTTACGCCGTAATTCCGCGCTCGACCATGACCGATATTGTCGCCAGTAATCTGCCGTTCTGGGATAAAACCCGCGCGTGGATCATTGCGCGGCCTTTGAGCGGATTTGCGGAAACCTTTGCGCAATATATTGTTGAAATCGCGCCGAATGGCGGCAGTGACGCACCCGAACCGGATGCGACGGCGCAAGCGGTGTTGTTTGTGGTTGAAGGGCAGATTGATCTTTGGATTGGGGACGAATTCTATCAGTTAAACGCTGGCGGCTATGCCTATATTCCGGCTGATACAACATGGCGTGTTGAAAATTCCAGCAGTTATACCGCAACCTTTCACTGGATTCGCAAAAGCTATGAGGCGGTTGACGGCATCAACCCCCCAGATGCCTTTGTCACCAGCGATCAAGCGGTTACGCCCACCGAAATGCCCGATTGCGACGGAGTTTGGTCAACGACGCGGTTTGTTGACCCAAGCGACATGCGCCACGACATGCATGTCAATATTGTGACCTTTCAAAAGGGCGGATTGATCCCGTTTCTTGAAACCCATGTCATGGAACACGGGCTTTATGTGCTGCAAGGCGAGGCGGATTATAAACTGAATGAAGACTGGGTGCATGTGGTGCCGGGAGATTTTATGTGGCTCAGGGCGTTTTGCCCGCAAGCCTGCATTGCCACCAGCGAAGAACCGTTCCGGTATTTGCTGTATAAAGACGTCAACCGGCATCCAAGGCTGAAATTATGAAAATAGAACCCCTGACATCAGAGGCTTTTGCCCCCTTTGGCGAAGTAATCGAAGCCGACCCCGCCACGGCGGTTGAAATCAATGACGGTTTCACCACAAGGTTTCACCAATTGGCAACTGCGCAATCGGACCAGGACGTGATCCTGTCAATTTTCAGAGGCCGCCCCCGCGATTTAAGCGTGGCTATGCTGGAATGTCACCCGCTTGGCTCTCAGGCATTTGTGCCGCTTGGCGGGCAGGACTGGCTGGCGGTGGTTTCCGAAACACCCGACGCAGCGGGCCTGCGGGCGTTTCATTGCAAGGGCGACCAAGGGGTGCAATATCATGCGGGTGTCTGGCACCATCCGTTGCTGGTGCTGGGTGCCGCGCAAGATTTTCTGGTGGTAGACCGCGCAGGCGAAGGGCCAAACCTTGAGGAATTATTTTTTGATACGGTGCAATTGCCAAGCCTAACCTGACTTCTTTGTTGCTTAAATACTCAAAAAAACCCGAAGGCGTAGCCGAGGGCCATGCCCAAAGGAAGGGGTCGAATTGCATTAGCAATTCTGGCGCCGGACTGCGGGAGCGTTGGTTTGGCGTTGGATATTACATCAAAAAGGAATTGCCCTCCCCTCCGTTGCACCGCTTTGCGGTTACACGAAGGGTTCGGGCGGTGGCCTCGCTGCGCTCGGTTCTGGCTTAGCTGTTGGCGATGATTTGGCTGGCTGCGGTTAATGCGCCCTTGCCATGGGGGATTTTTAGCGCCTTTAATCCTGCATCAATTGTCGCCAATGCGCCCAAAACCATAGGCGGATTCAAATGCCCCATATGGCCAATGCGAAAGCCGTTATCGTAATTGTCAAAGCCAATCAACAATCCCAGTGTCAGGCCGGCTTTTTCTTCGCACCATTGCCGCAAGGGGGTGCAATTGAACCCATCCGTAAGGATAGTTGTTACCGCATTTGAACGCCGGGCCGGGTTTTTGACATTAAGATATAGCGGCCCGTCCGAACCCCATGTTTCAACTGCTGCCCAAATGGCACGGGCAAAAACCTCGTGGCGGTTCCAGACATTTTCAATGCCCTCAGCCATGATCATATCCAGCGCGGCCCGTTGGCCAAACAGGTGGTGGGTGGGTGCGGTGCCGGAAAACTGGTGATAGAAAAATTCGGCTTTGACCCGTGGTGCCCAATCCCAATAGGGGGAAGGTTTCGGGGTGGCGTCAGCAATTTTTGCCGCCTTGTCGTTAAAAAACACATAACCAAGCCCGGGCGGGGTCATCAGGCCTTTTTGACTGGCGGTCACCACCACATCGACCCCCCAAACATCCATCTCAAACCGCTCGCAGCCAATGGAGGCCACACAATCCACCAGCAAAAGCGCGGGGTGCCCGGCGGCATCCATGGCGGCCCGCACCGCCACAATATCATTGCGCAAACCGCTGGATGTATCTGTGTGGGTAATCATGATTGCCTTTATTTCATGGGATTTATCCTCCCTGAGGCGCGATTCTATCTTGGCGGGCTCCATGCCACGGGATTTGCCGAATTCCATAATCTCGGGGCAAAACCCCATTTTGCGCGCAAGATCAGCCCAGCCATGGGCAAAGCTGCCGGTCGCCGGATTCAGGGTTTTGTCGCCCTGTTGCAACACATTGCTTAACGCTGCCTCCCATACGCCATGCCCGTTGCAAATATAGATAACGCCATGGCCGTTTGTGCCGACAATTGTTTTCAGATCAGCAAAAATACTGCGGGTCATATCAACCAGTTCGCCCTCATAAATATTGGGCGCGGCGCGGTGCATGGCATTTAGAACCGTATCGGGCATAATCGACGGACCCGGGGTCATGAAAATATCGCGGCCAAATGAAAGGGTCATTGGGTTCTCCTGAAAGTTTATGCCAGAGTATCTGTTTTTGTGCCGAGGAAAACCCCTAATCAGCCCGCTTGTAACAGGCTATGGCAGCGCGTAAAAAGAGCCACAGAACGAATTCGGAGCAGGACACCCAATGGCATCCAGAAATATCGGCCCTTATCGGCGTCTATGGCGTGACTGGCTGCTGAAATATCGCGGGCTTATTGCGGTTGGTGTTTTTGCCATGCTGATCGGGGCGATAACATCTGCGGGTTATGCAAAGGGCATTCAACTGGTAATGCACGGGTTTGAAACTGCGGATCCGAGCGTAATCTGGTGGGGACCGCTGGTCATTTTATTGCTGACCTCCACCAAAGCGGCCTGCACCTATATTTTCCAGACCCGAACTTATACGGCCTTGGTTAATGCGGAAACCGACCTGCAAAAAGCCATGCATGAAAAACTGGTTCATGCGGATCTGGCGCGGCTGCAAAACGAATCCTCTACAGCACTGGCCACGCGGTTTACGGCCGATATTATGTTGGTGCGCACGGCGGTTATCCAGATATTCGGGGGGCTTAGCTCGGTGCTGATTATTGTGGCTTCGGTTGCAGTTATGCTAACCATCGACTGGCTGATCACGCTAACGCTGGTGCTGGTTTTTTCATTGGCGGTGCTGCCGGTAAATCGTATCGGCGTGCGTATCCACAAGGTTTCGCGCAGCACGCAGGATGATCTGGCAAGCATGACCGGTGATGTTTCCGAGGCATTATCAGGCATTCGCATGGCGCGGACCTATCAGCTAGAGGACTACCTGATCAATACCGCCAAGGGTGTTTTTGACCGGCTTTTGGCATTAAAACAACGGCTTATCCGGCTCGAAGCACAGCTTTCGCCAATGATGGAGGCGCTTTCGGGGGCGGCGATTGCCGCGCTTTTGGTGATTGTCGCATGGCGGCTTTCAAATGGCGACGCGACTTTGGCAGATTTTATGGGGCTGATGACGGGGTTCGGGGTGATTTCCCAGCCAGCGCGTAATCTGGGCAAAACATTTGCAGCCGCCAAGCAAGGCGAGGCAGCGCTGGACCGGGTGTTTGAAATTATTGATCTGGAAAATACCATCATTGATGCTGCGGGTGCTTCAATTATGGCAAAGGTTAAGGGCAGGATTTCATTTCAAAATGTGGCCTTTGCTTATCCCGATGGCAAGGCTGCTTTAAACGGTATTAATCTGGAAATTCCGGCGGGAAAAACCGTGGCTTTTGTCGGGCGATCCGGTGCGGGGAAATCAACCATTTTTAACCTGTTGCCCCGGCTTTATGATGTGACGGATGGCGCGATATTGATCGACGGGGTTGATATTCGTGCGGTTAGTCAGGTGTCTTTGCGCCAGCAAATTGCCATGGTCGGGCAGGATTCGATTTTGTTAACGGGTTCGGTTGGGCAAAATATTGCCTTTGGCCGGGTTGGGGCGGCGCAGGCAGATATTGTTGCCGCCGCAAAATCAGCCTCGGCAGACGGGTTTATCATGGCATTGCCTGATGGCTATGACAGTCAAATCACCAGCGGCGGCGCGACGTTTTCAGGCGGGGAAAAACAACGGCTTTCTATCGCGCGGGCCATGCTGCGCGATGCGCCGATATTGCTGCTGGATGAGCCGACCTCGGCACTGGATGCAGAATCAGAGGCCGCAATTCGCGCGGCATTGGCGCGCCTCTCGAAAGGGCGCACTACGTTAATCATTGCCCATCGGTTGGCCACGATTATGGATGCGGATATGATTGTGGTGCTGGATCAGGGCAAAATTGCCGAAACCGGAACCCATTCGGAATTGCTGGAAAATGACGGTATTTATGCAGAGCTATACCGGCTGCAATTCGGCGGTTAGCGGCGGTATTTTTCGGCCAGAATAACCGGATCAACCCCCATTTTATATTGCATCAGAATGGAAAAATTTCTGAAACTGCGCCGCCACCAGCCTTGTTTTTGATACCGTTCAGCACTGGTGGTTGCGATGCAATCAAGCGCTGTAAACTTGCCTTTAAGGGCTTTGGCAATATGCACGTCCTCCATCAGGGGGATGTCGGCATAGCCGCCGATCTGGTCATATAATGTGCGTGAAATCAGCAAACCTTGATCGCCATAGGGCAGGCTAAACACGCGGGCGCGCCAGTTGGCCCAGCCGGCAACTATTTTGGCACCAATGCTATCTGTGTTGAATTTCAATTTGAAATAGCCGGCTTTGTCGGGGTGGTTGTTGATATGATTCAGGGTGGTTTGCGGCCAGTTTTGCGCCAACACCGTATCGCTATGCAAAAATAGCAGCCAGTCTGCCTTTGCGCTTTTTGCAGCATTTGCAAGCTGGCTGCCCCGCCCCCTTGGCGCCTGTATCAGCCGCGCGCCGCTTAGCCCGGCAATGTCGGCAATATGGTCATCCGAACCGCCATCGGCAAAAATCACCTCGGCAATGATGCCATGTTGCAGGCCTGTCGCCACAGCACCAAGGCAGGGGCCAAGGGTGCTGGCAGCGTTCAGGGTTGGAATAATCACAGAAACGGGGGCGGGCATTTTGTCTCTACCTATGGGCAATTTCGGGTTTGCTGCCTATATAGGCTGAAAAGAGGAGGGTCGCCAATGACCAAAGGGTTTCAGGATAAAACACGCCAAGTGCTGCGAATTTCGGGCGGGGATCGCGTAAAGTTTTTGCAAGATCTGGTTACTAATGATCTGGCTGGCCTGTCGGATGGTGCGATCTATGCGGCATTGCTTTCACCACAAGGCAAATATCTGTTTGATTTTTTCCTGATAGATAGCGGCGATTTTATCTTGCTTGATGTGGCGGCGGATCGCGCGGCGGCATTGACGCAACGCCTGACCATGTACCGCTTGCGGGCTGATGTGCAAGTTGAAATGGCTGATGAAAAAGTCTGGCGCGGGCTAGGCGCATTTCCCGATGGCGCATTGGCAGACCCGCGCGATGCCAGTATGGGCTGGCGGTTTTACGGGCTGACAGCCCCGGATTTCGCCCCGTTTGATCCGGCTGAATTTAAGGCATTGCGGGTGGAGCATATCATTCCGGAATCCGGCGCTGAACTGGTAGCGGATGAAACCTATATTCTGGAGGCTGGATTCGAGCGGCTAAACGGCGTTGATTTTCGCAAAGGCTGTTATGTGGGGCAGGAAATTACCGCGCGTATGAAACATAAAACCGAGCTAAAAAAGGGCTTGGTCAAGGTTAGCGTAACGGGTGATGCGCCGCCTGTGGGCAGCGAAATTACTGCGGATGGCAAGCCGGTGGGAACGCTGTTTACGGTGGATAACGGCATGGGCCTCGCTTATGTGCGGTTTCAACGGGCCAAAGACGAGATGCAGGCGGGCAATGCGGTGCTGCGGCTTGCTTGAGCCTCAAATCTTGCAGGCTTGGGGCCGGTTCGAGGTGCTTGGGCAGTTAAGCGGTGGCCATCGCAATGCCTGTTTTAAGGTTGCAAAAAATGGCCGGCTTTTTGTTGTAAAAACCACGCGGCGGTCCAATGCCGCACTGGCATGGCTGGGGCCGGTTCAGGAATTTGCCCAAAAGGCGGGGTTTAGGGTTCCAAGGCTAATCCGCAGCAAGGGGGGGAATCTGTCGGAAAATGGCTGGACACTAGAACCGTTTTTTGCAGGGCGATTCCGCGCAGCAATCTGAAATCCTGCAATTTACACCCTTGTTGCGGCACTTTCATCAATTGGGCAAAAACCACATCCAGCGCCCGACATTTTCCAGTGCTAAAATTCTGCTAATTCAATCAGTTAGTGGCGATATTGATCTAAAAAATATGCCAAAAGAAATTGTAAAAAAATGCAGGGATGCATGGGGAGAATTGCCAGATGTAACGCCTTGCACCATTCATGCGGATTTTGGGTCGGAAAATATATTGGTGATGGATGGTCAAGCCCCCGCCTTGATTGATTGGGATGAATGCAGGGTTGATACCCCTGTTTTTGACCTTGATGCAGATAAAGGGTCGGAAATCTCCAAGGCTCGGTTGGCTTGGGAAATTGCGTGTTGCTGGGAAATAGAACCCAAGCGTGCCCGTAATCTTGTTTCTTTGTTGTAACGAGGCATGGCCTCGCTACGCTCGGTTTTGGGTCAAGTTTCGTTGCGAACCAGTTTTGCAAAACGGTCAAAGATCGGTTCGGCAGCGGTGATAACATAGCCGGTTTCTACCGGATTGTCGTCTTTGTCAAAACCTTCAACCAGCCCGCCGGATTCTTTTACCAATAATACACCGGCAGCAATATCCCATGCATTCAGGTTGCCTTCCCAAAAGCCATCATATCGCCCTGCGGCGACATAAGCCATATCAAGCGCAGCGGCACCCCAGCGGCGCACACCTGCGGTTTGGGGTAAAATACGCGCCAAAGTTTGCAGGGTTTCGGGCAATTCAGGCCGGCCAGCAAAGGGCAGGCCGGTGGCAAATATAGTCTCGATCATGTCGGTGCGGCCCGACACCCTTAAGCGGCGGTCATTGACCCAAGCACCTTGGCCTTTTTCGGCGGTGAACATTTCTTCTTTGATCGGGTCATAGATCACTGCTGCAACAATTTCGCCTTTTTGTTCCAATGCAATGGATACCGCCCAATGGGGTAATCCGTGCAGAAAATTTGTGGTGCCATCCAGCGGGTCCACGATCCAGCGGCGGGTTGGGTCTTTGCCTTTGGTTTCCGGGAATTCTTCGCCTAGAAATCCGTAATTGGGGCGGGTTTCGGTTAAAATCTCGCGGATGGTTTCTTCGGCCATTTTATCAGCCTTTGAAACAAAATCGCCGGGACCTTTGACGGATACTTGCAGGTGTTCCACCTCGTTAAAATCGCGAATCAATTTGCGCCCGGCAATGCGCGCGGCTTTTATCATCAGGTTTAGATTGGCGGAGGCTTGGGACATTACATCGGACCTTAATAAGAGTAGCCGCCCCTATAGGCGGTTTTTTCTGCTAACGCCAGAGGCCCAGAAAAATATTCATCTTGGCGCCTAGGCTGAATTTTTCCTGAATTCCCGCAATATTATAGCTGGGCCGCGCCTGCATTCTGCTAAACCATTCCGCCAGATTGGGCCGGTTGGCAAAGGGTGCGCGGTTCAGCAGCATTTGACGGCTGACAATTGCAGTCCAGACTATATCGGCAATGGTGTAGTTTTCTTCGGAAATATGCGGAGAACTGGCCAGAACCTTGTTAATGGCATCCAGCGCTGCATGAAACTGGGCATTCACCCTGACAGCATTTCTCGGATCTTTGATTGCCTCGCTATAATCTTTTACCTCGGCAATTTTTGCGGTGTATTGTGCAGTAAAATCAGGATGTTGGGATTTTAACCGATACAACCGTTTCAGGCGTTTTCGATTGACCAGCAATGTCAGAAATTTGTTTGCCCCCCGCAGCGCCACAATATCGCGATGTTGCAGCGCCAAGGCGCGGATTACCCAGTTGCCGGTTGCAATCCGGTTGCTGCCTGCCAGTAATGGCCCCTTGAAAAGCCTGTCGATTTTATAAAGGTAATGCTCTGCATCGGTGAATATTCTATCCCCGACTTGCAGGCTGGGCACCGTGGCATTGGCATTTATATCCAGATACCACGGTTCGAAATTTTCAAAAACCGGCGGGGTTATGGCCAGAACAACACTATTATACGTCACATTCTTCTCTGTCAGCGCCAAACGGGCGATCTGGCTGAAAAAAGATATTTCTGAGTGATAAAGGGTTGGTTGATCAGGCGCGCTCGGCATATTCCATGGTTTCTGTGTTGACGACAATTTTTTCGTCTTGCCCAACGAAGGGCGGGATCATTACCCGCACGCCATTGTCCAGCACCGCAGGCTTAAACGAATTGGCAGCGGTCTGGCCTTTGACAGCCGGTTCGGTCTCAACTACGGTGCAGGTTACTTTTTGCGGTAGCGCGGCGCTTAGCGCCTCTTCGTCGTGAAATTCAATCTGGATGGTCATACCGTCTTGCAAAAACGGCCGACGTTCGCCCAGAATGTCAGCGGGCAGTTCGATTTGTTCATAAGTCTCGGTATCCATAAATACCAACATACCGTCATTTTCGTAAAGAAACTGTTGCGATTTCTGATCAAGCCGGACTTTTTCAACCTTGTCGTTTGAGCGAAACCTTTCGTTCAATTTTGATCCGGTGCGCAGGTTTTTCATTTCCACCTGCGCAAATGCCCCGCCCTTGCCGGGCTTTACATGGCTGACTTTAACCGCGATCCACAGGCCTTTGTCATGTTCCAGAATATTGCCGGGTTTGATTTCGTTTCCGTTGATTTTAGGCATCTTGGCTCTCGATCTGATTGGTTTTCGGCTTCTATATCGGTTGGCATCGAAACCTGCAAGAAAAGTCGGAAAACGGGCAAAGGGGTCGCTTTTGGGGATTGCCAAATCAGGCAATTGTCGCTCAACTCGGGGGATGCTTTATTCTGCATTCGAGATTTTGAAACAAGGGCTGACCGGCAACAAAGGCTGGAAACCCGTTTGGCGTGATCCGGCACCCAGGGCTGAATATGATGTGATCATCATTGGCGGCGGCGGGCATGGCTTGGCCACCGCGCATTATCTGGCTAAAACATACGGCATGACCAATATCGCAGTGTTGGAACGTGGCTATCTGGGCGGCGGTAATATTGGCCGCAACACCACCATTGTGCGGTGTGATTATGGCCAACCCGGCAATTCCGAATTTTATTCCCATTCGATGAAGTTGTGGGAAGGCTTGTCGCAAGACCTCAACTATAACGTCATGCATTCCCAGCGCGGCATGTTGCAGTTGTGTCATAGCGACGAACAAGTGGCCAGCTATCGCAAGCGCGCCAATATGATCAACGCGCGCGGTGACGAGGCCCGGATAATTGACCGCGAGACCATCCGCAAGCGCGCGCCTTATATTGATCTGGATAACGCGCGTTTTCCGGTGCGTGGCGGTTTGTGGCAAAAACGCGGCGGCACTGCCCGCCATGATGCGGTGGCTTGGGGCTATGCGCGCTCGGCCGACAGTTTCGGGGTTGATCTGATCCAAAACTGCGCGGTCACCGGTTTTGATATTACCGATGGGCGCGTCACAGGGGTGCAAACCTCGCGCGGGGCAATCAAGGCCAGTAAAATCGGCATGGCGGTGGCGGGGCGGTCATCCGAGGTTGGCGCAATGGCGGGGCTGCGATTGCCGATCGAGAGCCACATTTTGCAAGCCTTTGTTACCGAAGGCATCAAACCGTTTATTGATTATACCATCAGTTTCGGCATGGGGCATTTTTATATCAACCAGTCCGACAAGGGCGGTTTGGTGTTTGGCGGTGATCTCGATATGTATAATTCCTATGCCCAGCGGGGCAACCTGCCGCGCGTTGAACAGGTGGCCGAGGCCGGCATGGCAATGATTCCCGCCATTGGCAAAGCGCGGCAGCTTCGTAGTTGGGGCGGGATTATGGATATGTCGATGGACGGTTCGCCCTTCATTGACAAAACCGATATTGACGGGCTGTTTTTCAATGGTGGCTGGTGTTACGGCGGGTTCAAAGCCGCCCCCGCATCGGGCGCGGC
>JAKITE010000034.1 GCA_021648225.1 Paracoccaceae bacterium | reverse complement strand
GCGCCGCCACCCAAGCGGTGCAGGATGCTGACTGGATGCCGGAGGATGAGGAAGACCGTCTGCGCACGGGCGTGATGATCGGTTCGGGCATTGGCGGGCTGGGCCTGATTGCCGAGACCGCGATTTTACTGAAAGAACGCGGGCCAAGGCGGGTTTCGCCGTTTTTCATTCCCGGATCCCTGATTAATCTTTGCTCGGGGCAGGTCTCGATCAAATTTGGTTTCAAGGGGCCAAACCATGCGGTGGTTACTGCCTGTTCAACCGGTGCCCATGCGATTGGCGATGCGGCGCGCCTGATCATGCTGGACGATGCGGATGTGATGGTTGCTGGCGGAGCCGAGGCCCCGATTTGCGAATTGGGCATTGCCGGATTTAATGCTTGTAAGGCCTTGTCAACCGGGCGTTCCGATGATCCGAAATCGGCCAGCCGCCCCTATGACAAAGACCGCGACGGGTTTGTCATGGGCGAGGGCGCAGGGGTTGTGGTGCTGGAAGAATATGAACATGCCAAGGCGCGCGGGGCACGTATTTATGCCGAAGTTGTGGGCTATGGCCTGTCAGGCGATGCGTTTCATATTACCGCGCCTGCCAGTGATGGCGATGGCGGGTTTCGTTCCATGACTGCGGCGTTGAAACGCGCGGGTTTGCAGCCCGGTGATATTGATTACGTGAATGCCCATGGCACTTCGACCATGGCGGATACCATTGAACTGGGTGCGGTAACGCGATTGCTGGGCGAGGATAGCCGCGCGACCATGTCATCAACAAAATCGGCCATCGGGCATTTGCTGGGCGCGGCTGGCGCGGTCGAGGCGATATTTTCGGTGTTGGCAATTCGCGATCAAATCGCGCCGCCAACCATTAATCTGGATAATCCGGATGTGGAAACAAAGCTGGATTTAGCGGCAAACAAGGCAGTAAAACGCAAGATTAACGTGGCGCTAAGCAATTCATTTGGGTTCGGGGGCACCAATGCCTCGATTATATTTAAGAAGTTGGATGACTGATGCGTAAGGCGGTTGCAGCGAATGCGCTGACATTTATTATATTGGCGGCCATTGTATTTGGCGGGGTTGTCGGCTGGGGCAGGGCGCAGTTTTATGCGGCCGGGCCGCTGGCCGAACCGGTGCTGGTGACGGTAAATTCCGGCGATACCCTAACCCGGGTTACGCCCCGGCTGCTAGAGGCGGGCGCGATTTCCAATGCGGAAATATTCCGGATTGGCGCGCGATATTCGGGGTTGGCCTCACAATTGAAATTTGGCGAATACGAATTACCGGCAGGGGCCTCGATGGAGGAGATCTTGCTGGTGCTGACCTCTGGCAGGTCGATTCAATATAAAGTTACCATTGCCGAAGGGCTGACCAGTTACGAGGTTGTGCAGGTGTTATTGGCCGATCCGGTGTTGACCGGCGAATTGCCGACCATTCCCCCCGAAGGGTCGCTGGCACCAAATACTTATTTATTCGGGCGCGGGGCAACGCGGGAATCAATCATTGAAACCATGAGCGAAGCCCAGATTGATATTCTGAATGCTGCCTGGATCGGGCGAATGCCTGATCATCCGGTGCAATCTGCCGAAGACCTGTTGATTTTGGCATCTATCATCGAGAAAGAAACCGGAGTGGCACAGGAGCGCGAACAAGTCGCCAGTGTTTTTGTCAACCGGCTGCGGCTGGGCATGCGGCTGGAAACCGACCCGACGGTGATTTACGGGGTTACGCTGGGGCGCGAGGTTCTGGGCAGAGGTCTGCGCCAGAGCGAGCTGGACCGTGAAACGCCCTATAACACCTATAAAATTCCGGGGTTGCCGCCTACGCCAATTGCGAATCCGGGGAAAGCCGCAATCGAAGCTGCCGCGAATCCTGATGATACGCCCTATATTTTCTTTGTTGCAGACGGCACTGGCGGTCATGCTTTTGCCACTAATTACGAAGACCACAAGAGAAATGTTGCACGGTGGCGGGCGCTTGAATAAACGTAATTATTGATTTGAAACAATGGGTTGAGGCGTGGTGCGTGCGGGTCACGCACCCTGCGGACGCACAACCCTGAATTTAGCTGTTGACTTTGCGAACGCTCAAGGGTATAACTTGTGCAAGCTGGAAGAAATGGGCAAGCGGTTAAGTCGAAAGACTGGCCGCTTTTCTCGTTTTTGCCCCGATGCGGAGCAGTGAAAGCTTAAGACTTATGACATTAAAAAAATACCCTGTTGGCAAACCCAACAAGGATACTTTGCGCTCGGCACGGTTTGTTTACCGCCGTCTGATGCGTGGACTCGAGATATTTATTGAACGCATGGAAGCCGGGTTGGGGTCTGCGGACGCAACGGCTGAACAAAGCAAATCAATGAATGCCCATATGAAATTATTGCAACAGATTGTGGATATGGAGAACGCTTTTGACAAACGCGGCACAGGAGATGAAGCAGCAGGAATTACTGCGCTCGACCTGGACGCGGCAAAACGCGAAATCCGTGATCGACTATCTAGACGGGCTGACGCCATCTGCGCTGAATGAGGCGCTGGCCGGGCTAACGCCTAATGCGCTGATGTCTCTGCCCTGGATCTTTGAGATCTGGGCGCTGGGGCATCAGTTGCCCCCGGATGGCAACTGGAAAACATGGGTGGTTCTGGGGGGGCGCGGTGCGGGCAAAACCCGTGCCGGGGCCGAATGGGTGCGTGCGCAAGTCGAGGGCGCGGGACCGCTGGATGCGGGTAAATGCAAGCGCGTGGCGCTGGTTGGCGAGACCATCGAGCAGACCCGTGAAATTATGGTTTTTGGCGAAAGCGGTCTGCTGGCTTGTTGCCCGCCGGATCGCAGGCCGGAATGGCAGGCAACGCGGAAACGCTTGCTTTGGCCCAATGGCGCGGTGGCGGAAGTTTATTCGGCCCATAGCCCCGAGAGCCTGCGTGGCCCGCAATTTGATTGTGCCTGGGTGGATGAATTGGCCAAGTGGAAACGCGGGCAAGACACATGGGATATGTTGCAATTTGCCTTGCGACTGGGAAAACAGCCCCAACAGGTGGTGACCACAACGCCGCGAAATAATCGGCTGTTGCGAGAGATTTTGGCGGATGCTGCCAGTGTGCAGACATCGGCCCCGACAAAAGCGAACCGCGCCAATCTGGCGGAGTCGTTTTTGACCTATGTAACAGAAAAATACCAAGGCTCGCGTTTGGGTCGTCAGGAACTTGCAGGTGAACTCCTGACTGCGGAAGAAGGGGCCTTATGGTCGCTTCCTGCACTGGACGCGGCGCGGGTATCGGCGATCGGGGATTTTGACCGGATTGTGGTCGCGGTTGATCCGCCGGTCACAACCGGCAAAAGCGCTGATACCTGCGGAATTATTGTGGCGGGCGTGAATTGTAACGGAGCACCGGTAAAATGGCGGGCAACGGTGCTGAAAGATGCCAGCATCCAAGGCGCCAGCCCGCAACAATGGGCGGCCGAGGCGGTGCGGGTATTTCATGAATTCAAGGCAGATCGCCTGGTGGCCGAGGTCAATCAGGGCGGTGAGCTGGTGGAAAGCCTGATTAGGCAAATTGACCCGCTGGTGGCGTATCGCGCTGTGCGGGCATCGCGAGGCAAGGTGGCGCGGGCGGAACCTGTGGCGGCTTTGTATGAGCAGGGGCGCGTGGGCCATGTTGTGGCCATGCCGGAGCTGGAAGACCAGATGTGCGAGATGACCTCGCGCGGGTTTGTTGGCAAAGGGTCGCCTGACAGGGTGGATGCGCTGGTCTGGGCGATAACGGATTTGATGATTGATCCGGCACGGGATTTTTTAACGCCTCGGGTGCGGGGATTGTGATTGGTGCGTGGAGACCACGCACCCTATGGCATTTATTTAACAAAGGAGCATAACTCTATGGTTTTGCAGCTTTTTAAGGCGTCTAAGTCAGGCGTTTCAGAGAAAAAATCAAGTGCAGCCGCCGGGGTTGTCAGTTTTCATTCCGGCGGGCGTGCAGCCTGGAGCGGGCGCGACACGGCCAGCCTGACCCGCAACGGGTTTATTGGCAATCCGGTCGGGTTTCGCTGTGTAAAAATGATCGCCGAGGCGGCGGCTTCGGTGCCTTTGGCTTTGCAAAACACAGAAATGCGATTTGAAACCCATCCGTTGTTAAGCCTTTTGGCGCGCCCCAATGGCGCACAGGGGGCGGCGGATTTGCTGGAAGCATTATACGGCCAGATGTTGCTGTCTGGCGACGGATATCTGGAGGCCGCAGGGCTGGAGGACGGTGCGCCGCGTGAATTATTTGTGTTGCGTTCCGATCGCATGCGGGTCGTGCCGGGGGCCGATGGTTGGCCGGTGGCATATGAATACGCGGTTGGTGCCAAAAAGCACCGGTTTGATATGCGCGGCGAGGTGCAGCCGGTTTTACACGTCAAAGCCTTTCACCCCAGCGATGACCATTACGGGTTGTCACCGATGGAGGCTGCGGCCAGCGCGATGGATGTGCATAATTCTGCCAGCAAGTGGTCCAAGGCGTTGCTGGACAACGCGGCGCGGCCCTCGGGGGCGATTGTTTACAAGGGCGCGGATGGCATGGGGTCGATGGCAAATGACCAATATGAGCGGCTGGTTTCGGAAATGGAAAGCCACCATCAGGGCGCCGCGAATGCGGGGCGGCCGATGTTGCTGGAGGGCGGATTGGATTGGAAGCCGATGGGGTTTAGCCCCTCGGACATGGAATTCCAGAAAACCAAGGAAAGTGCAGCGCGTGAAATTGCGCTGGCTTTTGGTGTTCCGCCGATGTTGCTGGGGCTACCCGGTGATGCGACCTATGCCAATTACGCCGAGGCCAATCGCGCGTTTTTCCGATTGACCGTGCTGCCGTTGGTGGGGCGGGTTATGGGGGCGATCGGCAACTGGATGTCGGATTTTTATGTTGAGGAACTGGCGCTTAAGGCCGATCTGGACAGCATTCCGGCATTGGCGGTTGAGCGGGAATCGCAATGGCGGCGGATTGCCAGTGCCGGATTTCTGAGCGATGCCGAAAAACGGCAAATGCTGGGGCTTCCGGCGGGTGTTGATGGGTAAGCCGCGCGGTGGGTCTCGGTATCTTTATGAGCCTTTTGATGCCGCAAGCGCGCGGATAGAGGCCCATGAACGGGTTACCGAAGAGCGCTGGATTGCTTTGGAAAGACGTTTAGCAATGATCGAGAAGTCTTTGGAAAGGCTGGAAAAACGTGTCTGGTTGGCGGTCTATGGCGCGGCCAGCTTGATTGCTGCGGATGTGGCTTTTTCGGTTTTCGGGGTTGGGTGAACGGTGCGTGGAAACCACGCACCCTACGGAAGGATATATAATGAATTATCAAAATTTCATGGGGCCATCCTATGAAACCAAATTTTGTGCGCTTGAAGAAGCGGCGGTGGATGGGGCTGTGATCAGTGGCTATGCCAGCTTGTTTGGTGCCAGTGATCAGGGCGGCGATGTGGTGCAAAAAGGTGCCTATGGGCAATGCTTGAAACGGCTGGCGGCCAAGGGTGGCAAGATCAAGATGCTTTGGCAGCATAATCCGAACCAGCCAATCGGAGTTTGGGATGAAATTGTCGAGGATTCCAAAGGCTTGCGCGTGACTGGCCGGTTATTGACCGAAGTTCAGGCCGGCCGCGAGGCACAGATATTATTGGAAGCGGGCGCGATTGACGGATTGTCGATTGGCTATCGCACCAAACGCAGCGAAAAGGCCAATGGTGGCCGATTGTTGCATGAAATTGAGCTGTGGGAGGTGTCACTGGTGACATTCCCCATGCTTTCCGAGGCGCGTGTGCAGCCATCAAGTGAAGAAGATGCGTTGGCGCAAAACCTGGCCGAGACTTTTCGCGCGGCCAGAGACTTGCTGGCCTGAAAAGGGCCGGTTTAACCAAGAGGAAAATCAATGGGTAACTCCGAAAGCAAATCCTTTGGCGATGCCAAAGGTCAGGGCCCTGCTGTGGAAGTGAAGGCTGCACTGCAAGGATTTCTCACTGAATTCAGTGGGTTTCAAACTGAACTTAAATCAAAACTTAAAGAACAGGAAAATCGTTTGAACATGCTTGATCGTAAATCTATCGCGTCGGCTCGCCCGGCATTATCTGTGGCTGCCGATCTGGACATGCCCCATAAAAAAGCTTTTTCGGCTTATCTGCGTTCGGGCGATGATGACGCGCTGCGCGGCCTTTCCATGGAAGAAAAAGCACTGTCGACCACGGTTTCGGCGGACGGGGGCTATTTGGTGGACCCGCAAACCGCCGATACAATTACTTCGGTTTTGCGCGGTGCATCCAGCATTCGTTCCATCGCCAATGTGGTGCAGGTAGAGGCCACGGCCTTTGATGTGCTGGTTGACCATTCCGATATCGGTGCCGGTTGGGCGGATGAAACCACAACCAGTTCCGAAACCGGAACCCCGCAAATTGATCGTATCTCCATTCCATTGCACGAGCTTTCGGCCCTGCCAAAAGCATCCCAGCGTCTGCTGGATGATAGTGCGTTTGATGTTGAGGGTTGGTTGGCAGCGCGTATTGCCGACAAATTTTCCCGCGCCGAAAGCCTGTCTTTCATCTCGGGTGACGGTATTGATAAACCGACCGGATTTCTGACTTATACCGCTGTTGATAACAATGCTTGGACATGGGGTGATCTGGGCTATGTTGCCACTGGCGCTGCCGGTGATTTTAACGGCATTGACCCGGCAGATGCAATTGTTGATCTGGTTTATGCGCTGGGTGCGCGTTACCGCGCCAATGCGGCTTTTGTGATGAATTCCAAAACTGCCGGTGCGGTTCGCAAAATGAAAGATGCGGATGGCCGGTTCCTTTGGTCGGATGGTCTGGCGGCGGGTGAACCTGCACGCCTTATGGGGTATCCGGTGCTGATTGCCGAGGATATGCCAGATATTGCAGCAGATGCCACGGCGATTGCTTTTGGTGATTTTGGTGCCGGTTATACGGTTGCCGAACGCCCTGACCTGCGCATTTTGCGTGATCCGTTTAGCGCTAAACCACATGTGCTTTTCTATGCAACCAAACGCATCGGCGGTGATGTTTCGGATTTTGCCGCGATCAAGTTGCTGAAATTCGCAGTGTCCTAAGCGGTTGCTTTGATGCTGTGATGGTGCGGGGCCGTTTGGCCCTGTGCCGGTGCTCCCTCGCGCCTTTCTTGTTTGAAATCTCCCTCCGCTCGGGCGGTGCGGGGGCACCTTTTTGGTAATTGATTGGACTGGAATAATATGAACGGCACTATCCTGAAAGACCCGCAATCGGAACTGGAATTCTGGTTTGATTGGCGGCTGGGGTATCTGAAGAAAAACGAAACAGTGGAACATGATCTGGGCTGGACGGTTCAGCCGGTGGATGATGATCCTAACTGTTTGAAAGTAATCGAACAAACACATTCAATGCATCGATCCAGGGTGGTGGTTTCGGGCGGGGTTTTTGGGCAGGTTTATCTGCTGACCTGCACGATAGGCACCGATCTGGGTCGTGTGTTGAAACGCGCTGCAATCCTGCGGATTTCGGGCGCTGGACATTCAGGAGAGTTCCATGAAATTGACTGAAACAACATCTTTGCTAAGCGCGGATATTCCCGTAGCCGAGTTTAGCGATTTTATGCGCCTCGGCAGCGGGTTTACCGATGATGGCGGGCAGGATGTGCTGCTGGAAACGGTATTGCGCGCGGCCATGGGCGCGATTGAAATGCGGATCGGCAAAATTCTGATCGCGCGGGGGTTTAACTGGCAGATCTATGTCTGGCGACGGGATCGTTCTGCGCAGGTGTTGCCGGTGGCGCCGGTGAATGCCATTAGCCAGATCGTGATGATTGATGATCTGGGGGTTTTAACACCGGTTGATGCCGCGGATTACCGGCTGGAATTTGATTCAGCGCGACCAAGAATTATGCCAAGCAAATGCAACTTGCCAGAGGTGCCGGTGAATGGTTCTGCGGTGGTATCCTTCGAGGCCGGATTTGGTATCTGGGTGGATATTCCAAGTGACCTGCGCCAAGCCGTATTTCTGCTGGCGGCGAATTATTATGAAAACCGCAATGATCTGGGCAAGGCCGCCGGGCAGATGCCATTCGGGGTTTTGGCGTTGTTGGAGCCATATCGCGATATGCGATTGGGGCTGGCATGAGCGTGCCGAACCTGAACCGTAAACTGGTGCTGGAGGAGGCTGTTCGCAGTGCTGACAGCATGGGTGGCGTTGTTGAAACATGGACAGCCTTGGGGGATATCTGGGCCAGCATAGACGCGCAAGGCGGGGCCGAGCGGCTGATTGGCGGAATTATGCTTCCTGTTACCAAGTTTAAAATCATTACCCGTTCTGCGCCTTATGGTGCGGCATCACGGCCACGGCCCGAGCAACGTTTTGTAGAAGCCGGGCGGGTGTTTGACATTCTGGCCGTCGCGGAAATGGACGGTGCGGCGCAATATCTGGAGATTTGGGCAGAGGAGGGTAGATCATGAGTTATGCCATTAGCGTAGCCCTGCAAGAGGCTGTTTTTGCAGCACTTTCCGGCGATGCTACCCTTGCCGGATTAATTGGTGCCGCGATCTATGATGCGCCGCCTGTGGGGGTTGACCCTACCTATATTTTGCTGGGTGAGGATGAGGCCAAGGACAGGTCCAGTGGCACCCATAAGGGCGCGACGCTGGATTTCGAGATTAATGTGATTAGCGATGTTGCCGGATTTTCCACGGCTAAAACCGTGGCTGCCGCGATTTGTGATCTGTTGATTGATGCTGACCTGCCGCTGTCACGCGGGTCGCTTGTAAACCTGAAATTTCTGAAATCCCGTGCGCGGCGCGGGGCTTCCCCTGAACAACGCCGGATTGCGCTGATCTTTCGCGCAATCCTCGATGATGGCTCTTATTAAGGAATAAAAAATGGCTGCTCAAAAAGGCAAAGACCTTCTGATAAAAATTGATATGACCGGTTCCGGCACGTTTATGACATTCGCCGGCCTGCGCGCCACGCGGATTTCGTTTAACGCCGAAACCGTGGATGTGACCAATATGGTTTCGGCCGGGGGCTGGCGGGAATTGCTGGCAGGCACCGGTGTGCGATCTGCCAGCATTTCCGGTTCCGGTGTGTTTCTGGATGACTATACCGATGAACGTGCGCGGCAGATTTTCTTTGCAGCGGACATTCCCGAATATCAGGTGATTATCCCTGAACTGGGCACCTTGCAGGGGCCATTCCAGATTACCTCGCTTGAATATGCGGGCAATTATGATGGCGAGGCAACCTATGAAATCGCGCTGGCTTCGGGTGGCGAGCTGACCTTTACGGCGGCGGTCTGATGAACCCGTATCGGGGGGAGGTCATGCTGGTGTTGAATGGTGAGGCGCAGGTGATGCGCCTGACCCTTGGCGCATTGGCAGAGCTGGAAAGCGCATTAAAAACCGGATCTTTGCTGGCGCTGGTGGAACGCTTTGAGCAGGGCAGTTTTTCTGCATCCGACCTGGTGGCATTGCTGCTGGCGGGCTTGCGCGGTGGCGGGGCGGATATTGACCGCGCCACCTTGAATGCAGCTGAAATAAAGGGCGGCGCGGTTGCGGCGGCGCAAGCCGGTGCGTTGTTGTTGAAACGCGCCTTTACGTTGCCTGATGCAGTTTAAGTGGGTCGAATTGATGCGGTTGGGGATGCTGCATTTACAGCTATCCCCTGATCAATTCTGGGCATTAACCCCGGCAGAACTGGTGGTGATGAGCGGGGCCGATGCCAAAGCGGCAGCGGTTTTGACCCGATCCGGGCTGGATGCATTGATGGTGCAATATCCTGATAAAAATCTAAGGAGTGAAGATGGCTGATACCGAACAAGACCTTGAAAACCTTGACATTGTTCTGGGAGATCTGGAGGGCAGCATTGCCGCCACCCAAGGCGCAACCGTTGCTTTTCAGGCTGAACTGAAAGGTACCGAGGCGGCACTTGCGGCAGCGGGGCAGCAGGCCACGACCTTTACGCGCAGTGTTGGCGGCAGCCTGCGCAATGCCTTTGATGCGCTGGTTTTTGATGGCGCAAAACTGGGCGATGTGCTGCGGAATTTAAGCCTGTCAATTTCGAATTCGGCGCTGGATTCGGTGCTTAATCCGGTGGCTTCGCAATTTGGCAATATGCTGGGCGGCGGGCTGGAAGGCCTGATGCGCGGGATTTTGCCTTTTGAAAATGGTGCGGCTTTTTCGGGCGGGCGGGTAACCGCATTTGCCAGCGGCGGCATTGTTAACAGCGCCACGGCGTTTCCTATGCGCGGCGGCACGGGATTGATGGGCGAGGCTGGCCCCGAGGCGATTATGCCTTTGGCACGGGGCGCAGACGGCAAGCTGGGCGTGCGCGGCGGCGGCGGATCGGTGACCGTGAATATGAATATTTCAACACCGGATGCGGCAAGTTTTCAGCGGTCCCGCACGCAGGTTGCGGCGGGTGTTCAGCGTGCGTTGCAGCGCGGCGGACGTAATCTTTAGGGGGAAGCCATGAATTTTCACGATGTTAGATTTCCAACGGCCTTGTCGTTTGGTTCTGTTGGTGGGCCAGAGCGGCGCACCGAAATTATCAGCCTTTCCAACGGGTTCGAGGAACGAAATTCGCCTTGGGCACAATCGCGTCGACGTTATGATGCGGGGCTTGGCATGCGATCCTTGGATGATTTGGCGGATGTGATGGCATTTTTCGAGGCCCGCCACGGGCAGCTTTTCGGGTTTCGCTGGAAAGACTGGACCGATTTCAAATCCTGTGCGCCGTCAAATGATTTTGATGCGCTGGATCAGGAATTTGGCGTTGGGGACGAGGTTACAACCGTGTTTCCTTTGATCAAGAATTACCGTTCCGGTGCATTTAGCTATGCCCGGCAAATTTCCAAGCCGGTTGAGGGGCGGGTTGCCGTGGCACTGGGCGGGGACGAGATGGAAGAAGGCTTGCACTATTCCCTTGATCTATCGCGTGGCGAGGTGACGTTTTTTGACCCGCCCGGCATGGGCGCGCCGTTGTCAGCCGGGTTTGAATTCGATGTGCCGGTGCGTTTTGATGCGGACCGGATCGAGGCCAGTTCCGGCGGGTTTGCCGCAGGTGAAATTCCATCGGTTCCAGTGGTCGAGGTGCGGGTCTGATGCGTGATATTCCTGAAAATTTTCAAACGATGCTGGACACCGGCGCAACTACGGTTTGCCGGTGTTGGCTGCTGAAACGCCGCGATGGCGTTTCCTACGGGTTTACCGACCATGACCGTGATATTTCTTTTGACGGGCAGGTATTTCAGGCCGGAAGCGGCATGGATGCCAGCGCGCTGGAAAGCTCAACAGGTTTGGCGGTGGATAACGGGCAGGCGGTTGGGGCGTTAAGCGCAATCGGGCTGACCGATGCGGATATTCTGGCGGGCAAATATGACCGCGCCGAGGTGCAGCAATGGCTGGTGGATTGGCGTAATCCTGCCAGCCATGTGCAGCTTTTTCGCGGGTTTCTGGGGGAAATCCGGCGCGGTAGTTCGGCGTTCGAGGTTGAATTAAGATCGATGGCAGAGCTGTTGAACCAGCCGATGGGGCGGGGCTATGTGCCGACTTGTGACCGAATTTTAGGGGATAGCAAATGCGGACATGACCTTGAACTTGATGGTGTTTTTGCTGTTGATGTTGTTGAACTGGATGATGCCAGACGGATAGTTTTTGCGGCGGTAACAGGCAAAGAAAGTGGCTGGTTTTCAAGCGGTTATGTGCGTTGGTTAAGTGGTGAAAACGCTGGTGTGACTTCGTTGATCAAGGTTGATAATGCGAGGCTGGACCAGCGTGAAATCGAGCTTTGGGAAGAGGTGCGAGGGCAGGTAAATATCGGGGATAGCGCCGAGCTTATTGTTGGCTGTGACAAGCGCGTTGAAACCTGTGTTGCCAAATTTGACAACTTTCTGAATTTTCGCGGATTCCCACATATTCCGGGCGAAGACTGGGTTAGTGATTTTCCGCGCCAAGACGGGCAGAATACTGGCGGATCATTGAATAATGGATAAAATTGTCATGGCCGCGCGGGGCTGGATTGGCACACCGTATCAGCATCAGGCCAGTTGCAAGGGCGCGGGCGCGGATTGTCTCGGGCTTTTGCGCGGTGTGTGGCGCGAGGTGATTGGCGCGGAGCCGGAACCTATTCCAGCCTATACGCCGGATTGGTCTGAAACCGATAAAATCGAGCGTTTACAAGCCGCTGCAGCGCGATGGTTAACCCCTGTTGAACAGGCGGTTGCGGGTGATGTTTTGCTGTTTCGAATGCGTTCAGGTGCGGTTGCCAAACATTTGGCGATTGTTGCCGATGCGGGGGTGACAGCACCAAAAATAATTCATGCCTATTCAGGGCGCGGGGTGGTTTTATCGCCCCTTACGCCTGCATGGCAGCGGCGAATTGCCGGAAAATATAGATTTCCTGATCGGAGAAACTAATGGCAACCATACTTTTATCCGCAGTTGGCGGCGCGATCGGGACATCTCTTGGCGGGGCGGTTCTGGGGATCAGCTCTGCTGTGATTGGCCGCGCGATTGGCGGCACGATTGGCAATGTTATTGACAATGCATTGCTGGGCGGATCTGACCCTGTAACGCAGGGCAAGGTTGATACTTTGCGTATTCAAGGCAGCATTGAGGGTGGCCCGATTGCGCGGGTTTACGGGCAAATGCGGGTTTCTGGAAATGTGATCTGGGCCAGCCGGTTCAAGGAAACGGTATCGGGCGGCGGCAAGGGCTTTGGCGGGCCGAAAGTGCAGGAATATTCCTATTCCGTCAGTTTGGCGATTGCGCTTTGCGAGGGCGAGGTGGCACGGATTGGCCGGGTTTGGGCCGATGGCAAGCGGCTGGATATGACGGGTATTTCCTGGCGTTTGCATAATGGCAGCGACACCCAAATGCCGGATCCGGCGATTGATGCAATTGAAGAAAATGCGCCTGCTTATCGGGGCACGGCCTATGTTGTGTTTGAGGATCTGGAGCTGGGGCAATTTGGCAATCGGGTGCCGCAATTTAATTTCGAGGTGGTTCGCCCTGCTTTGGGGGAGGATACGCAGCCGCGTGATTTGGTTGAGGCGGTGGCGCTTATTCCGGGAACCGGCGAATATTCTTTGGCGACCGAGCCGGTTTATTACGAGGAAGGGCGCGGCAAAAACCGCTCGGCCAATGTTAATAATCTGAGCGGTTTGACCGATGTTGAATTATCGCTGGAACAGCTTTCGGGGGATATGCCGAATGTTGAATCGGTTTCTTTGGTGGTTAGCTGGTTTGGTGATGATCTGCGCTGTGGTGAATGTGCGGTCTATCCGGCGGTGGAGCAGGTAGAAATTGACGGAACTTCGATGCCGTGGGAGGTTTCAGGGGTGGTGCGCGGTGCAGCACCATTGATTGGGCGCGATGACGAGGACCGTCCGGTTTATGGCGGGACCCCTTGTGATAAATCGGTTTTGCAGGCGATTGCGCAGATACAAGGCTCGGGCAAAGCCGTGATGTTTTATCCGTTTATCCTGATGGATATTGCTGCTGGCAATGGGCTGGCAGACCCGTATGGCGGGGCCGAGCAAAGCATTTTTCCCTGGCGAGGGCGCATAACGGCATCCTTGGCGCCGGGGCAGGCGGGGACGCCTGATAAAACTGCTGCGATGTTAACAGAAGTGGATGATTTTTTTGGCGTAGCGATGGTTGGGGATTTTACATTAACCAGCGATGGCGTGGCCTATTCAGGGCCAGCAGAATGGTCTTACCGGCGGTTTATCCTGCATTACGCCCATCTATGCGCGCTTGCGGGCGGGGTTGAGGCGTTTTGTGTCGGGTCGGAAATGCGTGGCCTGACCACGCTTCGCGATGGGCCTGACAGTTTTCCGGCAGTGGCGGCTTTGCGGCAGTTGGCGGCGGATGTCTCGGCAATTTTGCCGGATACAAAAATCAGCTATGCCGCTGATTGGTCGGAATATTTCGGGTATCAGCCCGGTGATGGATCAGGGGATGTCTTGTTTCATCTTGATCCGTTCTGGTCGGATGACAACGTGGATTTCATCGGCATTGATAATTATATGCCTATGTCGGATTGGCGCGATAGCGATGACCATCTGGATAGCGGTTTTAAGTCGATCTATGATCTGGAATATTTGCAAAGCAATATCATGGGCGGCGAAGGGTTTGACTGGTATTATGCCAGTGAGGACGCGCGCGATTATCAGGTGCGCCTGCCAATAACCGACGGTGCCTATGGCGAGGACTGGATTTACCGGCCCAAGGATTTATTGAGCTGGTGGACCAAAGGCCATGCAAACCGCATTGGCGGAGTGCAGGAAGCCGGATATACGGATTGGATCCCGCGTTCAAAACCATTCTGGTTTACGGAAATTGGCTGCCCTGCGGTTGATAAAGGCACCAACCAGCCGAATGTGTTTTTCGACCCCAAATCAAGCGAATCCGCTTTGCCGCATTTTTCCAATGGCGGGCGGGATGATTTCATCCAGACCCGGTATTTGCAGGCGCTTTACGGGTTTTGGAATGACCCGCAGAACAACCCAGAAAGTCTGGAATATGGCGGGCCAATGGTGGATATGTCGCGCGCCCATGTCTGGGCTTGGGATGCGCGGCCTTCACCGGATTTTCCGGCGCGGCTGGCGGTTTGGTCTGATGGCGGCAATTTTGCGCGTGGGCACTGGATATCGGGGCGTTCGGGTAATGTTTCGCTTGCCAGTGTTGTTTTGGAAATATGTGCGGGGTCTAACCTGACCCATGTGGATGTTTCACAGCTTTATGGTGCGGTTTCGGGGTTTGTATTGAACCAGAATGAATCGGCGCGGCAGGCTTTGCAGCCGTTGATGCTCGGGTTCGGGTTTGAGTGTTTTGAACGTGATGGCAAGATGGTTTTTTGCAATCGGGATGGTGAAAAAGGCGCTGATATATCAGTGGATTGGCTGGCAATCGAGGCGGATGAAGCTGCAGTTAGCCTGACCCGAAACCCCGAAAGTGAAACCGCATCTACCGTGCGAATTCAATATGTTGACGGGATTAATGATTATCAGTCTGGTGCCGCTGAAGCTGCTTTTCCCGATGAAAACGAGCCTCGGGTGACCACGGCTTCGTTGCCGGTTTCTATGGCAAGTGGCGCGGCGCAAAACGTGGCCTCGCGCTGGTTGGCAGAGGCACGTATTGCCCGGGATGTGCTGGAATTTTCATTACCGGCAAGCCAGATAAAACTGACTGCCGGCGATGTGGTTGGGTTGATGACCGACGGGGTCGAAGCGCGATACCGGATTGATCGGGTGGCGGAAATGGGCATTCGAAAGATCAGTGCTACACGTATTGAAACAGGGGTTTACCGGCCTGTTGCCATTGAAAATCGCAGCTTTAGCGTTGATGATCCGGTCGCTGGCGGGCCGGTTTTTGCCATGCTGATGGATTTGCCTTTGCTTGGCGGATCAGAAATTCCGCATGCGCCTCATATTGCGGTTACGGCAACGCCTTGGGCAGGGGAAATGGCGGTTCTTTCTGCCTCGGATGATGCGGGATATGGTTTGGTTAGCGGCGTGGTCAAACGCGCGGTAACCGGACAATTGACCACTGATTTGCCCCGTGCCGATCCGGCCAGATGGTCTTGGCAGGATTTTTCGGTTTTGCTGGATGCGGGGGTTTTGCAATCGCGCAATGAGCTGGATGTTTTGAACGGAGCCAATAGTGTTGCGATCGGTTCGGCGGGTGTCTGGGAAATTGTGCAGTTTCAACAAGCAGAACTGACCGGCCAGAACCAATACAGGCTTAGCGGTTTGTTGCGTGGACAGGCGGGAACCGATGGCATTATGCCCGATATCTGGCCCGCTGGCAGTGATTTTGTTTTACTGGATACTGCACCGGTGCAACTGGACCTGCCCAGCAGTCAGCGGGATGTTTTGCGTCATTACCGGGTTGGCCCTGCTGGGCTGCCTTATGACAGCGACCGTTATATGCACTTTACCGATACCTTTTCCGGGGTTGGCGAACGCCCCTATCCGGTGGCGCATTTGCGCGCAGACCGGGCTTCGGATTTGGGCATTAGCTGGATACGCAGAACCCGGATTGATGGTGATAGCTGGTCGGGGGTCGAGGTGCCTTTGGCACAAGAAACGGAAAGCTATGCCATCAAGGTGGTGAAATCGGGGGTGACCTTGTTTGAAACCTCACTTTCAACCCCGAGCTGGACTTATTCAAATGCTCAACAAATCAGCGATGGTGCGATTGCGCCGTTTGAAATTCATGTGGCGCAAGGTTCTGCCAGTTTTGGTAACGGCCCCTTTCAAAGGATTGAAATAAATGACTAATACCTATAATTTTGCACTGCCGTTGATACAGGCAGCACAGGCGCAAAAACATGTGACTGTGAACGAGGCCTTGGTGCGCATGGATGCGATTGCCCAGATGCGCTTGATTGATATTGACGTGGTATCCCCGCCTGTGGCGATTGATGGCGCCGCCTATGGTGTTGGCGATTCCGCCAGCGGCGACTGGTCGGGGCAGGATGGCGATATTGCCATTTACTCCAACGGGGCCTGGGTTTTCCTGACGCCAAAATCAGGATGGAAAGCATGGAATGAAACCGCTGATGTTGCGTTGCTGCATGATGGTGTCAGATGGCATTCCGATGCTTTGGCGGTTTCCCCCGGCGGGGCGGCCACCTTTTGCAGGATTGCAGAAACAGTGCATGTGATTGCTGCGGGGACTTCCTCGATCACCGGAATAATGATCCCCAAAAATGCGGTGGTTTTGGGGATTACAGCACGGGTAGAGGACGCGATCACCGGCACCGGCGTTTCAGCATGGACGTTGGGCATTCCCGGGGCGCCAACTCGATACGGGTATGGGCTTGGCCTGGGCAAGAATTCATTTGCACATGGGGTGACTGGCGCGCCGATAACTTATTATGCTGATACGCCGCTGGTCTTAAGCACAGATGCAGGAAATTTTATTGATGGCACAGTGCGTTTGGCCGTGCATTTCTTTGAACTGGGCAGGCCGAGGATTGTATAAAGCGTTTTCAGTTCTGGTTGAAAAAGATTTATCGCAATTCGCGTTTGAGCAAAGCGAAAGGCAGTGAATTGCGATTCATTAAGAACTGAAACGCTCTAACGGGGTAAAATGAATGTGAAAACTGGGGTTGAATGGATGCCATACCCTTGATTTACAGCCAGCAACCATGATTTATACCTGAAACCCCGAATTTGGGGCAGGAGGTTAACATGGCTGTGCCAAAGACAAATATTGCTGCGGTTGATCCGGTTTGGCAATCCATTCTGAATGAAGCTGATGAGATTGTAAAAAGCGAACCGGCAATTGCCGGAATGGTTTATGCCAGCGTTTTGAATCACAAAAATCTTGAATCAGCGCTGGCACACCGGATTTCGCAAAAACTGGCTTCGGGGGAAATGACCCAAAGCGTGCTAAACGAAATTTGTCTGGATGCGTATAGGGCAGAACCGGAGCTGGCACAGGCTGCACGGGCCGATATTGTGGCAATCCTGGACAGAGATCCGGCCTGCCATCGCACCATTCAGCCCTTGTTATTTTTCAAAGGGTTTCAGGCGGTTCAGGCCTATCGGGTTTCGCATTGGTTGTGGATGCAAGGCCGCGTGGATATGGCCTATTTCCTGCAAATGCGATCTTCGGAGGTGTTCGGGGTTGATATTCACCCTGGTGCCCGCGTTGGGCGTGGGTTGATGATTGACCATGCCCATTCCATTGTCATTGGCGAAACTGCGGTGGTTGGTGACAATGTTTCGATGCTGCACGCGGTTACGCTGGGCGGCACCGGCAAGGGCGAAATTGACCGGCATCCCAAAATTGGCAACGGCGTGTTGTTGGGGGCTGGTGCCAAGGTGTTGGGGAATATCACAATTGGGAATTGTTCGCGCGTTGCGGCGGGTTCGGTGGTGCTTAGCCCCGTGCCTGCGTGCAAAACCGTGGCGGGTGTGCCTGCCAAAATTGTGGGTGAGGCAGGTTGCGACCAACCATCAACCGAAATGGATCATTTGTTGAACAACTGAGGTGTAAGCATCTGCAAAAACATCAACAGAGATATATTTACATCGCTGGGGCTTGAAGCCGATTTTCGGGTGAGTGGAGATCAGACATTTCCATCTTGTTTTGCCGTTAGCGACTTGGCATCGGCTTCGATAGCGGCTGTTGGTGTGGCGCTGACAGAGCTGATTGGCGATGACCGACAGGTGGTGGTTGACCAGCGGCTGGCTTCGCTGTGGTTTTCTACTTCGCTTCATCCACAGGGCTGGGAGTTGCCGCCAATCTGGGATGCGGTAGCTGGGGATTATGCTTGCAGGGATGGCTGGATACGGCTGCACACCAATCTGCCGCATCATCGGAGCGCGGCACTGCAAGTATTGGGTGCAGATGCGAGCCGTGATTCCGTGATAACGGCAGTAAATAACTGGGGTAAGAATGCGCTGGAAACCGCGATTGTTGCCCGGGGAGGAGTGGCGGCGGCCATGCGCTCTGCTATGGAATGGCAAATGCACCCGCAGGGGCGGGCGGTATTGGCGGAACCACTGATCCACTGGAGCGGAGCGCTTGAGCGTAAGCCGTGGATCGCCCCACCTGAACGCCCGCTGAAGGGGTTGAAGGTGCTGGATATGACCCGGGTTTTGGCCGGGCCTGTGGCGACGCGCACTTTGGCCGGTTTTGGAGCCGAGGTTTTGCGGATTGATCCACCGGGCTGGGAAGAGGCCAATGT
Source organism: Paracoccaceae bacterium (assembly GCA_021648225.1). Lineage (GTDB taxonomy): Bacteria > Pseudomonadota > Alphaproteobacteria > Rhodobacterales > Rhodobacteraceae > UBA3077. The sequence continues at coordinate 3,815 of JAKITE010000034.1, read as the reverse complement.
GGTGCCAGACATCACTCTTGGCAAACGTTGTGCGCGGCTGGATTTGAAAAATACCGAGGATCAGAAGGTGTTTGAGGCATTGCTGAAGAATGCAGATATTCTGGTGCATGGGTATCGACCCGGGGCCTTGGCGGGGCTGGGGTATGGTTATGCTGAGCGGAACGCGATAGCTCCGGACTTGATTGAGGTTTCGTTGGATGCGTATGGCTGGAGCGGGCCATGGGCAAATCGGCGCGGGTTTGACAGCTTGGTGCAGATGAGCTGTGGTATAGCTGAGGCCGGAATGCAGTGGGCCGGACGCGATGTGCCGGTGCCGCTACCGGTGCAGGCGCTGGACCATGCCACCGGATATTTGATGGCCGCGGCGGCAATTCGGATGCTGGCGGGAAATGGTGCTTTGCGTGCGCGGCTATCGTTAGCGCGCACGGCAGGGTTGTTGATGGCTGCCCGGCAGAGGCAGGTTGGAACATTGGCAAAAACCCCTGAGGGTGGGGACTTTGCGGAGATGGCTGAAGTAACCCCGTGGGGGATGGCCCAGCGGTTGTGTCCGCCGTTGCAGGTGGAGGGCGTGGCAATGAAATGGGCGCGTGGAGCCAGCGAGCTGGGGAGTTATGCGCCGGCGTGGTGAGGTGTGCTGGGATAGAACCCCACCCTATGCCAACATCACCATCGGATTTTCTAGGTTGCTTTTGACCGAGGCAAGGAATTGCGCGCCCAATGCGCCGTCGATCACGCGGTGATCAACGGACAGCGTTACCGACATAACTGTCGCCACAGCCAATTCCCCATCCGCATTTACAACCGGTTTCTTTTCGCCGGCACCCACGGCCAAAATAGAACCATGCGGCGGGTTGATCACTGCGTCGAAATTCTGAATGCCCATCATCCCTAAATTCGAAATGGCAAAGCTGCCGCCTTGGTATTCATGCGGGGCCAGCCTGCGGGTTTTGGCCCGTGCGGCGAGGTCTTTCATTTCCACTGACAGGCTGGAAAGGCTGCGGGTATCCGCATCGCGCAGAACCGGCGTGAATAGGCCGCCTTCAACTGCAACTGCCACCGCCACGTCAGATGGTTTTAGTTTCAAAATCCGGTCACCGGCCCAGACAGCGTTGCAATCGGGGACTTCTTGCAGCGCATTGGCGCAGGCTTTGATGATGAAATCATTGACCGAGAGCTTGATGCCGCGTGCCTCCAGACCTTTGTTGATTTGGCTGCGGAATTTCAGCAATGCATCCAGATGGATGTCGCGGCGCAGGTAAAAATGCGGGATGGTTTGCTTGGCTTCGGTCAAGCGGCGGGCGATGATTTTACGCATACCATCCAGCGGTATTTCCTCGTATTCACGGTCTGCATACATGGCTTTGACTTGGTCAGAGCTGGCGCTTTGGGCGATTGGTGCGGCAGCAGCAGGTGCTGCTTTTGCCTGTGGCTGTGCATCCAGAAGATCGGCTTTGACAATGCGACCTTTGGGACCGGAGCCGGTAACGCCTGCAAGATCAAGACCTTTGTCAGCCGCGATACGGCGTGCCAATGGTGAGGCAAAAACCCGGTCGCCCTTGGGGGCTGGTTCGGCGGGTGGCGGGCTGAAGCCCGCCCCACTTTCGGTTGGCGCTTCGGCTTTGGGGGCGGGTGCTTCGGCTGGCGCATCAGAAATATCATCCGCGCTTTCGCCTTCTTCTAACAGCACTGCGATGGGCGCGTTAACCTTTACGCCCTCGCTGCCGTCCGGCACGAGGATTTTTCCGATTATGCCTTCATCCACGGCCTCGAATTCCATGGTGGCTTTATCGGTTTCGATCTCGCACATCACGTCACCGGATTGCACGGTGTCGCCCTCGGCAACCAGCCATTTGGCAAGCGTGCCTTCTTCCATAGTGGGGGACAGCGCAGGCATAAGAATGTTAATTGGCATGATCTGTTCCTAACGATAAGTTACTGATTTAACGGCGGTAATCACTTCGTCAGTGGTTACCAGCGCCAATTTTTCAAGATTGGCTGCATAAGGCATCGGCACGTCTTTGCCGGTGCAGTTGATCACCGGAGCATCCAGATAATCAAATGCCTCCTGCATCAACGTGGCCGAGATATGGCCGCCTATTGACGCCACCGGAAAGCCTTCCTCAACGGTCACGCAACGGTTGGTTTTCATTACCGATTTTACCACGGTTTCAGTATCCATCGGGCGCAGGCTGCGCAGGTCGATTACCTCGGCAGAAATGCCCTCACTTGCCAGCTTATCAGCGGCCTCCAGTGCGTATTGCATGCCGATGCCAAAGCTGACAATCGTCACATCCGAACCTTCGCGCCAGATACGCGCCTTGCCGATCGGCACGGTGTAATCTTCGATTTCAGGCACATCAAAGCTGCGACCGTAAAGCATTTCATTTTCAAGCACCACAACCGGATTGGGGTCACGGATTGCCGATTTCATCAGGCCTTTATAATCCGAGGCCGAATAAGGCATCACAACCTTCAGGCCCGGAACCTGTGCATACCAGGTTGCGTAATCATGGGAATGCTGCGCCCCGACCCGCGCCGCTGCGCCATTGGCACCGCGAAATACAATCGGACAGGTCATTTGACCACCGGACATATAGCGGGTTTTGGCAGCGGAATTGATGATTTGATCAATCGCCTGCATGGCAAAATTCCACGTCATAAATTCTACAATCGGGCTGAGGCCGGCAAAAGCCGCGCCAACCGCAATGCCGGTAAAGCCATGTTCGGTGATCGGCGTGTCAATCACCCGTTTGGCGCCAAATTCATCCAGCATGCCTTGGGAAACCTTATAAGCGCCCTGATATTCGGCGACCTCTTCGCCCATCAGAAATACGTCGGGATTGCGGCGCATTTCCTCACTCATGGCATCGCGGATGGCTTCGCGCACAGTTGTGGATTTGAAGGTCGTGCCTTCGGGCAGGTCTTGCTCAACCACAATGCTGGATACCGGTGCGGCTGTTACGGGTTCTTCGGCAGCGGTGGTAACAACCGCTGGTGCCGCAACCGGTTCAGCGGCCACATCCCCCACGCTTTCGCCTTCCTCGATCAAAACTGCAATCACGGCGTTAACTTTTACGCCCTCACTGCCTTCAGGCACCACGATTTTGCCGATGATGCCCTCATCCACGGCTTCGAATTCCATGGTGGCCTTGTCGGTTTCGATTTCGCACATCACATCACCGGATTTTACGGTGTCGCCCTCGGCAACCAGCCATTTGGCCAGATTGCCTTCTTCCATGGTGGGCGAAAGGGCGGGCATTAGAATATTGATAGCCATTATTCGGCCTCCGCGTAAATATCTGTCCAGAGTTCGGAAAGGTCCGGTTCGGGGCTGGCGATTGCAAAATCAGCCGCCTCGATCACGGTTTTTTTGATGTCTTTGTCGATGGCTTTCAAATCATCCTCGGATGCATGTTTGCCGGTTAGCAATATATCGCGGATATGGTCGATCGGGTCGCGTTCCTCGCGCACCTTTTGCACCTCTTCGCGGGTGCGGTATTTGGCGGGGTCGGACATGGAATGGCCGCGATAGCGATAGGTATTCATTTCCAGAATATACGGGCCGTTGCCCGCGCGGCAATGTTCAATCGCTTTGGCGCCCGCAGCCTTTACTGCCAGCACATCCATGCCGTCAACTGCTTCACCGGGGATGCCGAATGCCGCGCCTCGGGTGTAAAGATCAGGGGTAGAGGATGCCCGTTGCAGGCTGGTGCCCATGGCATATTGGTTATTTTCAATCACAAAAATACAGGGCAATTTCCACAGGCTGGCCATGTTGTAGGTTTCATAAACCTGCCCCTGATTGGCGGCACCGT
>JAKITE010000033.1 GCA_021648225.1 Paracoccaceae bacterium | reverse complement strand
TCAGAAATTTCAGGGGCGCCAGATGAGCAAAGATTCCGAATTCGAAGACGAGGCGCATTCCGGCTGGAAAACCATAAAACGGGTCATTCCGTATTTATGGCCCAAAGGCAACCGCCCCATTCAAATTCGGGTGGTGCTGTCAATGATGGCGCTGGTGCTTGCCAAAGTCGCCACAGTGCTGACGCCGTTCTTTTTTATTGCCGCGGTTGATTACCTTGCGCCCGATGCTGAAAATCAGGATGCGGGCACCCTGTTTGGTCTTGCTGCCGGGGGGCTGGTGATCAGTTACGGGGTGATGCGGTTGTTGGGCGTCGGGTTTAACCAGCTGCGCGATGCGATCTTTGCGCGGGTTGGCCAGCGGGCCTTGCGGCGGCTGGCATTGGAGACCTTTCAGCATATCCACGCATTATCGCTGCGCTATCATTTGCAACGCAAAACCGGTGGCTTGTCGCGCATTGTCGAACGCGGCGTTAAAGGCGTTGAATTCCTGCTGCGCTTTATGCTGTTTTCGATTGGGCCGCTTATTCTGGAGCTGATTTTTGTCGGCATTATTTTTGTGGTTATTTTTGATGTCTGGTATCTGGCCGTCGTTGCGGTCACGATATTTTTCTATGTGATTTTTACGTTTCGGGTCACCGAATGGCGGGTGGCAATCCGGCGCAAAATGAACAAGGCCGATACGGATGCCAACCAAAAAGCCATCGACAGTCTGCTGAATTTCGAAACCGTCAAATATTTCAGCGCCGAGCAACGCGAATCCGATCGATATGATATTTCGATGCGCTCATACGAAAAAGCAGCTTTGCAAACCAATTATACCCTGGCTTTTCTGAATTTCGGTCAATCCTTTCTGATCACCACCGGCTTGGTGATTGTGATGTTTATGGCGGCGCGCGGCGTGCAGGATGGCACTTTGACCGTGGGCGAATTTGTTGGCGTTAACACCTATATGATCCAGCTGGTAATGCCGCTGAATTTTCTGGGCACAGTATATCGCGAGATTCGCCAAGCCTTGGTGGATATGGGCGAAATGTTTGGTCTGCTTGGCAAAGAGGCCGAGATTCAGGATAAACCGGATGCCAAGCCGCTAAAGGTCAGCGGTGGCGAAGTGGTTTTTGATGCGGTTGATTTCTCCTATGAATCCAATCGCACCATTTTGCACAGCCTGAATTTGAAAATCGGCGCGGGGCAAACCGTTGCGGTGGTTGGTCCGTCAGGGTCGGGAAAATCCACCATCGGGCGGTTGTTGTTCCGGTTTTACGATGTTGCCAATGGCAGCCTGAAAATCGACGGGCAGGATGTGCGCGACATCACCCAAAGCTCGCTTCGCGCCCAAATTGGCGTGGTGCCTCAGGATACGGTTTTGTTTAATGATACGGTGGGTTACAACATTGCTTATGGCCGCCCCGATGCCAGCCATGAGGAAATGATAGAGGCGACAAAAGCCGCGCAAATCTATGATTTCATTATGCAATTGCCGGATGGTTTTGACACGCAAGTAGGCGAGCGCGGGCTGAAATTGTCGGGTGGTGAAAAACAACGGGTCGGCATTGCCCGCACCTTGCTGAAAAACCCGCCGATCCTGCTGCTGGATGAAGCAACCTCGGCGCTCGATAGCGAAACCGAGCAGGGCATTCTGGAAAGCCTGAAAGAAATGGGCCAGGGCCGCAGCGTAATTACCATCGCGCACCGGCTTTCCACCGTGGTGCATGCGGACCGGATTGTGGTGCTGGAAAAAGGCCATGTCACCGAGGAAGGCACCCATGAGGAATTGCTGGCCAAAAAGGGCCGCTATGCCAGCATGTGGCAACGCCAGCAGGCCGATATGGAATATTCTGCCACATTGGCTGAACTGGATTGAAAAAACATAATGAATTACCCCGATACATATTACGCCGCCGAGATCGGCAATATCCCGCAAAAACCAAAGCTGGCGGGTGATATTACCGTTGATGTCTGCGTGATCGGTGCCGGGCTTGCTGGTTTGACCACCGCACTGGAACTGGTTCGCAAGGGTAAATCGGTTGCGCTGCTGGAATCGCATCGCGTTGGCTGGGGGGCTTCGGGGCGTAATGGTGGCTCGGTATTGATCGGGTTTGCCGAAAGCGCGGAAAATATCGCCAGGAAAATTGGCGTAGAAAAAGCCGCCAAGCTGCATGATCTTTCGCGCGAGGGGGCCGAATATGTGCGCCAGCAAATTGCCGACCTGAACATCAAAGGCGCGCTTGAAGGCGTGGGCCGCTATAGCGCGGTGCGCCATGGCGACACCACTGCTGCAAAAATGCAGGTCAAAGCCGCTAATACCCCAGAAGATACCGGCGTTGTATTTCACAATCACGCTGAAACCCGCAAGGTTCTGGATACCGGAAAATACCACCATACGGTTTTTATCCCTGACGGATTTCACATCCAGCCTTTGCGCTATGTGCTTGGCCTAGCGGCGGAGCTGGAGCGCCTCGGCGGGCAGATTTTTGAAGACACAAAAGCCCGAAGCCTGAAACCTGAAGGCGGGCGCTGGCAGGTTAGCTGTGCTGCCGGAAAGATTGATGCCAAAGACGTGGTGTTATGCACCAGCGGTTATGATTTTACGCTTTATCCCAAACTGTCCCGCGCCATGCTGCCGATTGCCACTTATGTGATGGCCACCAAGCCGATGGGGCAACAGCTGGATAAAGCCATCAAAACCACCTCGGCGATTTCCGATACCCGCCGTTCGGGCGATTATTACCGGCGGCTTGAGAACGACCGGCTGTTATGGGGCGGGCGCATTACCACCCGCACCAGCAGGCCGCTAAAGCTGGCGGAGATGCTAAAAGGCGATGTTGTGTCGGTTTACCCGCAGCTTGAAAATATTGAACTGACCCATCAATGGGAGGGCCTGATGGGCTATACCCGCCATAAAATGCCTCTGATCGGGCAGGTTGAAAAAGGCCTGTGGATGGCAACAGCGTTTGGCGGGCACGGGTTGAATACCACGGCCATGGCTGGTTGCCTGATTGCGGCGGCGATTGCCGACCAAGATGAAACCTATAAGCAATTCGAAGCCTATAAACCGGTTTGGGCAGGCGGTATGTTTGGACGCATTGCCGTGCAACTGATCTATTGGGGTATGCGGTTTCGAGACCGGCTGGATGAGCGGCGCAAGCCGGAATAGACCAAGCAGTTAGTCCCAGACCACATCTTCAGGGGGTGTTTTCTTTGCGGTTTTTGCCAGCTTGCGATCCGCCCGAATGCGGTTGTCTTTGCCGCCAAAAATACCACGTAAGCTGCCCATAAATCCGTATGCGCCACTGGAAATCCAGACCGGCAGAGACAGCAGCGCGGGGGTTACCACCAATGTCAAAACCGTGGCCAGACCAAGGCCAAATACCACCGCTGTTGCCAGTTGTTTCCACCACAACGCGGTAGGGGCATCAACCGTATAGCCACCATTGATAAAATCAATCGACAGGCCCAGCATCATTGGCGCCAGCCCTGCCATGGTGGTAATGGTGGTTAGCAAAACCGGCCTGATACGGGCCTCGGCGGTGCGGGTGATGGCTTCTAGTTTGGGCAGGAATTTGGAATATTCCTGATAGGTGTCAATCAACACAATATTATTGTTCACCACAATCCCTGCCAGCGCAACAATGCCGGTGCCGGTCATGATAAAACTAAATGGCTGGCCCATGACCATCATGCCGATCAGCACACCGGTAGTGGAAAGCACCACCGCCACCAGCACCAGAATGGCGTGGTAAAACGAATTGAACTGCGCCAGCAAGATCACAAACATCAACCCCAGCGCCCCCATAAACCCGACCATCAGAAATGCAGCGGTTTCGGCCTGTTCTTCGGTATCGCCGGTGAATTCCCATTCGATATTGCGCGGCAGCTCTGCCTCGGTTTCCAGCCATTCGGTCAGCTCGAGAACCTTTTCATTGGCGTTCACCCCGTCAGCCACACCAGCGGTGACATTAAAATAGCGTTCCTGATCTATGCGGTTGATTTCACCCAGTTTGGGCACGGGGGATCGCGTGACAAAATTGGACAGCGGCACCAAGGCTTGCGGGGTGCGCACCCGCAATGTGTCAAGGGTTGACAGCAGCCGGTCTTCTTCGGGGAAGCGCACCCGAATGTCGATTTCTTCATCCGAAGTATCGGTGCGCATGGTGCCTAATGTCAGCCCGCGGGTCACCAGTTGCACCATGCCGCCAATGCTGGCCACATCGGTGCCAAACCGGCCTGCCTGTTCGACATCCACGTCCAGCTGCCAGTCAATACCGGGCAGGGGGCGGGTGTCTTCCTGGTCTTTCAGGTCGGGGTCTGCGTTCAAATGGGTGCGGATATATTCAGTGGCGGTTAGCAAATCTTCCCAGTTTGAGCCTTTGACCCGTAAAAATATCGCCGCACCGCTGGCCGGGCCTTGGGATTGCTCGACAATCTGGGCCTGCACACCCGGAATGGCAGCAAGCCTGTCGTCTATTTCCGCGATAATCAGTTTGCCCAAGACACGTTCATCATAAGGCGCCAGTTCGATCTGGATTTCGCCAATGGTATCAACCGGTTTTACCGCACCGCCATTATTGGTGTTCAGCCCGCCCGATCCGGCAAAAGCAAAAACATAAGCCACGCCGTCAATGCCTGCGATGGCTTCTTCGGCCAGCATCACCAGACGGTCTTTTTCGTTCAGCGAAAGATTGCCGCGCGCGCGTACATAGGCCACGGCGCGTTCGGGTTCGGTTTCGACAAAAAACTCGAAACCGTTGCCGTATTTTCCGTAAAGATTAAAGACGGTTGAAACAAACAGACCAACCACCACCAAAGTAATGATCGGCATAAACGGATTGCCGGAAATGAAATTGATAAAGCGGCCAAAGCTGCTGCGTTTATAGCCGGCAATCTCCACCTTTTCGCGCGAAACCCGTTTGAGGCTGCCAACAAAAATTGACAAAACCATAGCCGCCACAACAAAAGCAATGCCGCCAATCAACAGGTTCTGGCCCAGTGCCGTCATCATGCTATAAAATGCCGCCGCTGCGGCTGCCAAACTAAACAAAAGCCGCAATATGAAATGCACTTTTTCGCGAATCCCGTCAGAAATATTCTGCATGATGCGCGAAATCCGCCCCGCGACCCCGCCGACAACCGGCAGATAAACCAGCGCCACCAGCAAGGATGCGCTAAGCACAATAATGATGGTCACCGGCAGTTTGCTCATGAACTGGCCAGCAATGCCGGGCCAGAATAAAAACGGTAAAAACGCACAAAGCGTGGTCGCGGTTGACGAAACAATCGGCCAGAACATGCGTTTGGCGGCCATGCCATAGGCGCGCATCGGGCCAATGCCTTGCTGCACCTTTTTATCGGCATATTCCACCACCACAATCGCGCCATCCACCAGCATTCCCACCGCCAGAATCAACCCGAACATCACGATATTTGAAATCGGAATACCCATCACCGAAAGAATGGCAAAGGTCAGCAAAAACGAGGTCGGGATGGCAAAGCCAACCAGCAGGCTGGACCGGATGCCAAGTGCCGCCAACACCACAATCATCACCAGCGCAATCGCGGTCAGCACCGAGGCCAAAAGCTGATCAACCATGCTCTGCACCTCGGCAGAGCTATCAAGGCTGAAATTGACCTCGACCGCCTGCTTTAGTTCCTCCGGCCACTCCTCGATATGGGCGGCGACCACCTCGCGCACCAAGGCCACGGTATCAATCAGGTTGGCACCTTTGCGTTTTACCACCTGCAAGGCTACGGTTTCCTCACCGTTGAAACGCGCGGTGCCTTGGCGGTCCTCGAAGGTCAGGCGGATATCGGCGATATCGCCAATGGTGATCATCCGGTCGCCGTTGCGTTTTACCGGCAGGTCAAAAACATCTTGCGGGTCATCAAATGCAGACGGTATTTTGATTGCATAAGCACCGGTGCCAACCTGCACCTCGCCGGCTGCGATCAGGCGGTTATTGTTGCTAACCGCGTTGATCAGCTCACCTGCCGTTACGTTATAGGCTTCCAGTTTCAGGGGGTCGATGACCACTTCCAGCATCTCGTCGCGCTGTCCGGCAATGCCGACCTCCAGCACTTCGCCCATGGCCTCGATCTCCGATTGCAGGTCTTTGGCCACCCGCAGCAGGGTGCGTTCGGGTACTGCGCCGGAAAGGGCCAGAATAATGATCGGAAATTCGGAAAAATTGATTTCATTGATGGTGATCGAACTTACCCCGTCGGGCAGCGAACCTTCGGCTTGGGAAACCTTGTCGCGCACATCGGCCAAGGTGGCCTCGCGGTCCCAGTCAAACCCGAATTCAAGGGCAATGCCGCCGTAACCTTCGGCAGCGGTGGAGGACATGGTATCCAGACCTGTCGCATCGCCAAGTTTGTTTTCCAGTGGTTTGACCAATAGGCGTTCGGAATCCTCGGCTGAAATACCGGGATAAACCGCTGAAACAAACAGCACCGGAATATCGATATCCGGTGCGCCTTCTTTGGGCAGATTGGCATAGGAAAATGCGCCGGCAATGATGGACATGGCAATAAATGCCAGAATCATTCTGGCGCGGCCAATGGCCCAGTCGACGATCCCGACCATTAGTTCCGGTCCTGCATGGTTACGGTTATGGCGCGGCCATCGGTGACATATTCCTGCCCCACGACAATCACATCCACCGCATCGGGCAGGCCCGACAACCAGAAACCATCCAGCGCGTCGCGGATGATTTTAACCGGGATAAACCGTGCCACGCCATCAACTGCAATGCGCACGCCCAGCGTGCCGTCATTATCCAGCGTCAACACATGCTGGGGTAATAAATGGGCAATCTCGCCTGCGGTCTCGATGACAATTTCAGCGGTTTGCCCGTCGCTGATGCTTTGATCAGCGTTATCGACGGTGACTTCCAGTCGAAAGGTGCGGGTCAGCGGATCGGCCGAGCGGGAAATAAAGGTTACCTGCCCAACCACTTGCCGTCCCGAAATCAGCCGCGCACCGGCGCGTTGGCCGACCTCCAGTGCGATCACATCCATTTCGGGCACATAACCAACCAGTTTGATTTTATCGAGCGCAATTACTGTGGCGCATAAGCCGCCCGGCTGCAAAAGGCTGCCAATCTCGGTGGTGTCGGATTCAAGAATACCGGCAAAAGGCGCATGGATAACCAGCTGGTCCATCATGCGTTCCACGCTTAACACCCGCGCTTTGGCGGCCTCCAGACTGGCGGTGGCGGAAATTGCGCTGTTTTCGGCACCAAAACCGCGTTCGGCCAGTTGGGTTGCTACATTGGCGTTGGATTCAGCCTCGGTCTGGCGGGCTTTGGCCTCGGCCAGTTGGGATTGCAATGTGCCCGGGTCCAGCTGGCATAGAATTTGCCCGGCAGCAACGTTGGCACCGCGCCGCAAGGGTTCGGAAATCACCCGCCCCGAAGTTTCAGAGCGCATATCAACGCGGCGTGCGGCCTCGGTCTGGCCGCGCAGCAACAACCCCGATTGCACCGGTTGCGCCACGGAATGCATTGCCACAACCGATACCGCAGGGTTGATTTCAGGGGGTGTAACAATTTCGTCAGGTTTGGATGCTTCGGGGGTTACACCGGCAAAATTCAATAATGCCTCGCGCTCCATGATGATTGCATAGATAAACATCGCAACCAGCAGGGCGGTTAAAATCTGGACTATTCGCATAAAGCGCTCCCGTTTCGCTGGTTTTATAAAATTACCGTGCGATTTCGAGAATATCTAAGCCTTTGATCCTGTAACAACAAGGTGTAGCGCCAAATCCGGCCTTATTTGTTTAATTCGCAACCGGCGTAAATCCCCAATGCTATGCCTTTACCTTTGCATCCGCCTTATCAACCCGATACAGTCCGCGCCGATAACCAACGGAGAAGTTAAGTGAGCGAATCTGATTCCTTTATATCCGAGGTCACCGAAGAGGTGCGCCGCGATCGGCTGTTCAAGACCTTCAAGAAATATATATGGGTGCTGGTGCTGATCGTGATCGGAATTGTCGGCGGAACTGTCTATAACGAAGTCAGCAAAAGCAACAAGGCAAAGCAGGCCCGCGCCATTGGCGACCAGATGCAAGCCGCGATTGCCACCAGCGATACCGACGCTTTGGCAGCCATTGCCAACGAAGACACGCCAGCGGCGGTTCTGGCGCAATTCCAGCTTTCTTCGGTATTGGCCGAAGCAGGCGATATTGACGGGGCGGTTGCGGCGCTGACGGTTATCACCGATAGCAGCAGTTTGTCAGACGTATATACTGATCTTGCATGGTTGAAAATCATCATGCTGAATGGCGCTAATATGCCGTTGGATGAACGGGACAACATTTTTGCCGGTCTGGTTCAGGAAACTGACCCTTATCGGTTGCTGGCCATAGAGCAACGGGTGCTTCAACATATACGCGACGGAAATACAGATGCCGCGCTGGATGATCTGGCGCGGATACTGGCGGATGAAACCCTGTCTCAGGGCTTGAGAAATCGCGCACAACAGTTAACAATAAGTCTGGGTGGCACGCTGGAAACAGCCAGCAACGGGTAACTTTGTAGGGGCAGGTTCATGAGTATTTTTTCAAGCAAGAAAAAACTGCACAGATTCGGGTTCATGCTTATGGCATTGGCGGCGCTGTCTGCCTGCAAGGGTAATGACACAATCCTGCCCGGGGAACGCAGTTCTATTCGGCCGCAAGAAATGGTTGTGGTGCAAAATACTGCTGTGGCGATTAATCTGGGCACGCCAATCAGCAATGCAAACTGGCCGCAAAAATCCTATTCCGCCAGCCATGCGGTGCCGCATCTGGCGCTGTCACCCACGCCCGGCCTGCGGTGGAGCGTTAATATTGGCCGTGGAAATTCGGACCGCTCGCGCATTACTTCCGAACCGGTTGTGGCGGGGGGGGTGGTTTATACGCTTGATGCTGCCAGTGTGGTGCGGGCCAATTCTGCCAGCGATGGTGGGTTGATCTGGTCAACCGAGCTGATCCCTTTGCTGGAAAAATCCGGTGTTGAGGGTTTTGGCGGCGGCATTGCCTTTGAAAACGGCAGCTTGTTTGTCGGCACCGGTTTTGGTGAAATGCTGGCGCTTTCGGCCAGCAATGGCGCGGTGCAATGGCGTTATGAATTTGACGCGCCAATCCGGTCTGCGCCAACGGTTGCGGACGGGCGGGTGTTTTTTGTAACCCGTGATGATATCGCCCATGCGGTTAATGCCACCACGGGTGCCTTATTATGGAGCATCCCCGGGCCGCGCTCTACCAATGCCAATATTCTTGGCGGCGCCAGCCCTGCGGTGAACGGCACTTTGGTTGTGTTCCCGTTCAGTTCCGGCAAATTATTCGGTGTGGGAACCGACGGCACCGGCCGTTGGCAGGCAGATGTTAACACCACTCGGTTGTCAACGACCCGCGGTATCATTGGCGAAATCACCGGTGATCCGGTCATTACCGGCGGGCGGATCTATATTAGTAATCAGGGTGGGCAAACTGTTTCACTCACCCAGAATAACGGCGCGCAAAACTGGACTTTGGCTGAAGGATCATTAAGCGCGGGCGCGGCCATTGGCGGGTCTTTCTTTATTGTGACCGACCGCGCAAGGTTAATGCGTATCAATGCCAGCACCGGCGCAGCAATCTGGGCGGTGCAACTGCCGGAATATGCTAATGCCAATAAACGCAAGGGCTTTATCGTGCATCACGGGCCGGTTGTTGCCGGTGGCCAGGTGTTTGTGGCCGGAAGCGACGGGCGGTTGCGCGGCTTTGATCCGGTTAGCGGCGCTGAAACCTTTTCGGCGAATATCCCCGGTGGTGCGGCATCGGGGCCGGTGGTTGCCGGCGGTGTGATGTATATTCACTCTAAAAATGGCAAACTTCACGCTTTTCAATAGGGTTTTTACCCTATAGTAAGCGCAGCTTGGGGCATTGGCCCCTGATCCTGTTTTCAAAGGCAAACCCCATGTCATTTACTCTGGCCATAGTCGGTCGTCCGAATGTTGGTAAATCCACGCTGTTTAACCGTCTGGTTGGCAAAAAACTGGCCTTGGTAGACGACCAACCCGGTGTAACCCGCGATTTGCGCGAAGGCGCGGCGCGTTTGGCGGATTTGCGCTTTACCGTGATTGACACCGCAGGGTTGGAGCAAGCCACGGATGAAAGCCTGCAAGGCCGGATGCGCGCATTGACCGAACGCGCCGTAGATATGGCCGATGTGTGCCTGTTTATGATTGATGCGCGCCAAGGCGTCACGCCTGATGATCTGGTATTTGCCGAAATTCTGCGCAAACGGGCGGATCGGGTGATTGTCGCCGCCAACAAGGCCGAGGGCAAAGCCGGCGAGGCCGGATTTTACGAGGCTTTTTCGCTGGGTCTGGGCGAGCCTGTGCAGCTTTCGGCTGAACATGGCGAGGGCATGGAAGACCTGTATCAAATTCTAATGCCGATATCGGATTCATTTGAAGAAAAAAGTTTCGAGCCTGAAACCAATATCGATATTTCCGACGAGGTTGACGAAGAAGGTTTTGCCGCCGTCATCCCTGATGATCGCCCTTTGCAAATTGCTGTGGTGGGCCGCCCCAATGCGGGGAAATCAACCCTGATTAACCAGATCATCGGCGAAGAACGCCTGCTGACCGGCCCCGAGGCCGGTATTACCCGTGATTCCATTTCGGTAAATACCAATTGGGAAGGCCGTGATTTCCGGATTTTTGACACAGCAGGCATGCGCAAAAAAGCCAAGGTGCAGGAAAAACTGGAAAAGCTGTCGGTGTCTGATGGTTTGCGCGCTGTGAAATTTGCCGAGGTCGTGGTGGTGTTGCTGGATGTGCAAGTGCCGTTTGAACAACAGGATTTGCGCATCGCCGATTTGGCTGAGCGCGAGGGCAGGGCGGTGGTGCTGGCTGTCAATAAATGGGATCTGGAAACCGAAAAACAGATCAAGCTAAAAGACCTGCGCGAACGGTTTGGTCGTTTGCTGCCGCAGTTGCGCGGCGCGCCGATGGTGATGGTTTCAGCCCTGACCGGCAAGGGCATTGACCGGCTTTATAATGCAATCACGCAGGCGCACGAGGTCTGGAATACCCGTATTTCAACCGCGCGTCTGAATCGTTGGCTAAGGCTGCAACTGGAACAACACCCGCCGCCCGCACCATCGGGGCGGCGCATTAAAATGCGGTATATGACACAAGTAAAAACCCGCCCGCCGACTTTTGTGGTGTTTACTTCGGTGCCGGACAAAGTGCCGGAAAGCTATAAGCGGTTTTTGGTGAATGGGTTGCGCGAGGCGTTTGATATGCCCGGCACGCCGATCCGGCTGTTTTTGCGTGGCGGGGATAACCCTTATGCGGCAAAGGCTGCCAAGCGGCGGATACATTAGGGGGATTTTATCCCCCATTGGCTTGCGCCAATTCCCCCTAGGATATTTTTACGAAATAGAAGCGATAAGCCGTTCGGCCTCGTCCATGGGGGCGGATAATCCTGATTTATCTTCGCCGGGAAAAAACCGTGCCCGCGTGGCGGTTGGCATCGGGTTCGGGGTGAACAGGAAAACATCCGGTTTCAGGTTTTTGGTTTCCTTGACCCAGCTTTCGACCAATGAATTGGCGGCGGCTTTGGATGCGCCATAGGCCCCGAAAAACTGCCCGCCTGCGCGTGGATCATTGATGAACACTGCCTTGCCATCCGGTGCAACCCGCAACAGGGATTCTGTTAGCGCGATAATGCGGCTGGTCGCGCGGGCATTGGTATTGAATGTTGTGTCAAAATCTTTGGCAGTGATTTGCGTGGCTGGCGTCAACAAAGGCGCGTGGCTGGCGCAATGCACCAACAGGTCAAGATGGCCCCAGCGCTCAAAAATCGACAGGCAAAGCTGTTGCAGGTTTTGCTCGTTGGTTACGTCCATGGCTGCAACGGTGATGGTTTTGCCGTTGGCTTCAATCACGTCAGCCAGTTCTTCCAGCCCGCCCAAGGTGCGCGCGACCGCGATGATATGGTATCCGGTTTCGGAAAGCTTAAGCGCGGTGGCATAGCCCAGCCCGCGCGAGGCGCCGGTAACCAGCGCAATTTTGGTTTGATCAATCATGCCGGTGGTTTGGCCCATTGCAAAGCGGTTTTCAACGGGTATTTTTGTAGCAGGGCAACATCATCGCTTGAATATTGCGGCGGTTCCAGTCAAAAAGGGCTAACACCTTAGCGAAACCCAAGGGGATGATAATGACCAACTATATGACACTTTCAGATGCGTTCTGGCGCTCCGGTTCACTCATGCGGCAGGTGGTTCTGGTTGTGGCCGGAATTGCATTGATGGCGATTGCCGCCAAAATCAAAGTGCCGCTGCCAAATACGCCTGTGCCTGTATCGATGGGCACATTTGCAGTGCTAACCATTGGCGCGGCGTATGGCCCGCGTTTGGGGCTTGCTACGATTATCGGATATCTGATTATCGGCGCGCTTGGCTTTGATGTTTTTGCCAATTCTTCTGCTGCGCTGAATGGCTGGACCTATATGACCGGCAGCACTGGCGGGTATCTGGTTGGTTTTGTGCTGGCCTTGCTGGTGTTGGCTTATGCGGCAACCAAGGGCTGGGATCGCTCCATGATCAAGCTGGTTCCTGTTTTGGTGGTTGCCAATGCGTTTATCTATATTCCGGGCATGGCGTGGCTTAGCTATCTTTATGGCATGGATATTTCCACAGCCTTTGCCAAAGGTGTTGCGCCGTTTCTTATGGGGGATGTATTGAAAATCGCGCTGGCCGCGCTGTTGCTTCCTGCAGCTTGGGCAATTGTGAAACGCATCAAAGGCTAGATGTTTTTGAAGCAAAGAAAAGCCTCGCTTTTGCGGGGCTTTTTTTATGGCTTATGTTTCGGTCTCGCTAAATTCAAAAACCGGCTGGTTTTCCCCTGACAGGCTGATCTTTTCAGCTGCCAGCATATCGGTAGGGCGCACCGGATATTCGCCGCTAAAACAGGCATCGCAATATTGGGGCTGGGCATTATTTCGGGCCGCATCGCCAACGGCGCGATACATGCCGTCCAGGGAAATAAATTCCAGTGAATCAACTCCCAGATGTTCGCGCATTTGTTTAACAGTCATCTGGCTGGCCAATAATTTGCTGCGCTCTGGTGTATCAACCCCATAAAAACAGGGCCATTGTGTAGGTGGCGAGGCAATGCGAAAATGCACCGCAGCCGCGCCCGCATCCATAAACATGTCTTTGATTTTCTGCGTCGTAGTCCCGCGCACAATGGAATCATCCACCAAAATCACCCGTTTGCCTTTGATCAGCGCACGGTTCACATTCAGCTTTAACCGCACGCCCATATTGCGGATCTGGTCTGACGGTTCGATAAAGGTGCGGCCCATATATTGATTACGAATAATCCCCATGGCATAGGGAATGCCGCTTTGCTGGGAATATCCAATCGCGGCCGGTGTGCCGCTATCGGGCACAGGGCAGACATAATCGGCATCAACCGGCGCCTCTTTGGCCAGCTCAACCCCGATACGACGGCGGGTTTCATAGACCGAGCGACCGCCCAGAATGCTGTCGGGGCGGCTGAAATACACATGTTCAAAAATGCAAAACCTTGAGGGCGCCGGTGCAAAAGGAAACGAACTTTCGACCTTGCCACCGGTTATTACCACCATTTCGCCCGGTTCAATCTCACGAATGAAATCGGCGCCGATAATATCAAATGCACAGGTTTCCGAGGCCAGCACATACGCATCGCCCAGCTTGCCCAGCATAAGCGGCCGCACGCCAAGCGCATCGCGCACGCCCATCAATTTGGTGCGGGTCATGGCCACCACTGAAAACGCGCCCTCAACCCGGCGCAGGGCGTCTTTTAGCCGCTCGGGGATGTTTTTTTGAAAGGATCGCGCCATCAAATGCACGATACATTCGGAATCAGAGCTGCTTTGGAAAATCGATCCGTGTTCGATCAATTCGCGCCGCAGCGCCAGCGCGTTGGTCAGATTGCCGTTATGGGCAATGGCGACGCCGCCCATGGACAGCTCGGCAAATAATGGCTGCACATCGCGAATGGCGGTTTGCCCTTTGGAGCCGCTGGTGGAATAGCGCACATGGCCAATGGCCAATTCACCGGGCAGAGATTTCATCAGGCTGGCTTTGGTAAAATTATCGCGCACATAGCCAAACCGGCGCACTGAATTAAAACCGGCATCGGGGGCATAAGAAACAATGCCGCCTGCTTCTTGGCCGCGATGTTGCAGGGCATGCAGGCCAAGGGCAACAAAATTGGCGGCCTCGGCCACGCAATTAATGCCGAATATGCCGCATTCTTCCTTTAGCTTGTCGTCGTCAAACGGGTTTAGATAAAGGTCGGGCATCGGGGGCAGGGTCATATGATTGCTCGTGCTGGGGACTGTTTGCGCATCTTATAGACGCGCAAAATTGCCCTGTCACCCGTTGATTGTTTTTGATTAATTTGTTTCAGGAACCACCGGCGTTTCGGGTATGGTGTCTGCACCGCTGGCGCTACAGGCGCTGGTCAGTTCTTCAAAGCGGGCAATGAACCATTCGGGTATTGCGGATCCCTCGACCTCGGCTGCCAAACGGGTTTGGGAATCTGCCAGAACCACCACGGTTTTGGATTCATCAATCAGATCAATGCCTTCGCCTTCGGGCATCAGCATGTCATAAACAAACAGCCCGACAATCACCAATAATACGCCGCGCGCGAGGCCAAACAAAAACCCGAAGCCTTTGTCGATCAGCCCCAGTGCAGAGCCTGAAACAACGCTGGCCAACAGCGGTGTGAACAGCGAAATCACAATCAACGCCAATACAAAGATCACCGCAAAAGATACAATCAGGGCAATATTGCAAGAACCGTCAACAAAGCCGCTGATGACCGGAATTTCATAAACCAGGTCTTTGCCCTTTGGGGCCAACACAAAGGCAATCACCGCCGCACCGGCCCAGCCGGCAATCGATAGCACCTCGCGCACAATGCCGCGCGCAAATGCCAGAAATCCTGAAATCAGCAGGATGGCAACAACGATCCCGTCGATAATTGTATAGTCTTCCATATTATTTGTCTCCTAATCGTCGATCACGCCAAAACGATTTTCTATAAAATCGGCAATATTGTCGAACTTTTGCACGCTTATGCCTGATTCTCCCACAGTCTTCATCAACGAAGGTGCGAATGCTTGTGAAAAACCCAGCTTTTCGGCTTCTTTCAGCCTATTTTCGGGCTGGTTGATGGGGCGCAACGCACCCGACAGGCTGATTTCGCCAAAACAGACCGAATCGGCTGGTAGCGGATTATCTTGCCGCGCCGAAATAAGCGCCGCCGCAACCGCCAGATCGGCGGCTGGTTCGGATATGCGCATGCCGCCCGCGATGTTCAGATAAACATCCAGATTGCCAAAGGAAATGCCACAGCGCGATTCCAGCACCGCCAGTATCATCGCCAAACGCCCAGAATCCCAACCCACAACCGCACGGCGCGGGCTGCCAAGCGATGATTTGGCCACCAAAGCCTGAATTTCAACCAGAACCGTGCGGGTGCCCTCGATGCCCGCAAACACCACCGCACCCGGCGCAGGTTTGTCGCGTTCGGATAAAAACAGGGCCGAGGGGTTTTTGACCTCGACCAGACCGCCGCCGGTCATTTCAAACACGCCGATTTCATCGGCAGGGCCAAACCGGTTTTTGACCGCGCGCAAAATGCGGAACTGATGGCCGCGCTCGCCTTCAAAATAAAGCACCGTATCCACCATATGTTCCACCACGCGCGGCCCGGCGATTTGCCCGTCTTTGGTGACATGCCCGACCAACACAATCGAAACCCCGCGTTTTTTGGCAAAACTGGTCAGTTCATGGGCGCAGGCCCGCACTTGGCTGACCGAGCCGGGGGCCGAACCGACATGATCAGCCCACATGGTTTGAATGGAATCAATAATCGCAAGGGCAGGGCGTTCGGCATCCAGCGTGGTGATAATATCACGGACATTGGTTTCATTGGCCAGTTGCACAGGCGCATCCGATTTGCCCAGCCGCGCCGCGCGCATGCGAATTTGTGCAGCGGATTCTTCACCGGAAATATAAATGACCTTTTGGCCGTTATTGGCAAAAGCCGCCGCCAGTTGCAGCATCAGGGTCGATTTGCCAATGCCCGGATCGCCGCCAACCAGAATGGCGGATGCAGGCACCATACCGCCGCCAAGCACGCGGTCGAGTTCTTCTGCACCGGATTTCATGCGCGGCAGGGGCGCGTCGGTGGCGGAAAGCTCGGATAGCTTAATCTTGCGGCCCTTGGAGACGCCGAGCGTTTTGCCCTCGGGGCCGGTGGCCAGCGCCGATTCTTCCTGCACGGTGTTCCATTGTTTGCAATTATCACATTGCCCCGCCCATTTTTTATGGGTGGTGCCGCAATTGGAACAGGTAAAGGTGGTTTTTGCCTTGGCCATTAATGGGCTTTCATTTGTTTTTTGGTCAGCTCGGTAACCAGCATCGACAACATCACGCAAAACGTAAACAGGTAAATGCCCCAGCCGGTTTCTATTTGGCCAATGCCGACGCCTTTGGCCATCACAATCAACAGCGCAATCAGGAAAATATCGGCCATGGCCAGCTTGGCCAGTATCGCCAAAGCATCCAGCATATTGCTGCCCAGCCAGCCCAGATGAATCGCCGCCAAAAGCAGGGTTTTAAGGGTAGGCGCGACAATGGCAAAGCCAGCAACAAGGCTTGCCAGAAAAACATCGGTTTCCCAAAGCGAGGAAATGCTGGTGATGACGCTGATATCCGTGCGGCCAAACCATGGCAACAGGCCTGCATTGGCCATTGGCGCAAACCACGCAACGGGAAATAAAACCAATAACGAAAGATTAAGCAGCTTGAGCATGGGTCTTTCCGTAGGGTGCGTGGTTTCCACGCACCGGTTGTTGCAGTTGCGGTGCGTGGAAACCACGCACCCTACGGGCCAGAAATAAGGCCTGCCAAACCGATATACAATGGTGATTAGCGCACGCCCTCAATCGGCCCCTCGGCCCGCCCGTGGATGAATTGATCAAGATAGGCATCACCGGAATGATCAATCTCTTCTACATCGCCTTGCCACCGCACCTTGCCATCATGCAGCATCGCCACGCGATCAGCGATGGCGCGCACAGAGCTCATATCATGGGTAATGGTGATCGAGGTCGCACCCATTTCAACCACGATCTCGCGGATCAATTCATTGATGACCCCCGCCATAATCGGGTCCAGCCCGGTGGTTGGTTCATCAAAGAAAATCACGCTAGGGTTGCTGGCAATGGCCCGCGCCAAACCAACCCGTTTTTGCATGCCGCCTGATAATTCCGCCGGATGTAAAAACGCGGTTTCGGGTTTCAGCCCCACACGGCGTAGTTTTCCAATGGCCAGTTCGATGGCGGCGGCTTTGGAAAGCCGGTCTTTGCCTTGTCGCTGGCGAAACGCCACATTATGCCAGACCGGCAGGCTGTCAAACAATGCACCGCCCTGAAACAACATGCCAAAATCTTGCAAAAATACATCCCGCTGCAAGGGCTTGTCATTTAGTAAAATCTCGCCTGCATCCGGCGTAACAATTCCCAATATGCATTTTAACAAAACCGATTTTCCGGTGCCTGATCCGCCAATCACCACAAGGCTTTCGCCTTTGACGATGCTTAAATCCACGCCGCGCAATACCTGATTGGGGCCAAATGCTTTGGTGATGCCGCGTAATTTGATCATGCGGGAAACAGCAATTCAGTTAACAGATAATTTGATGCCAATATCAGGATCGAGGCCGAAACCACCGCATTGGTGGTGGCTTGCCCCACGCCCTGGGCACCGCGCGCAGACCTGAACCCGTTATAACAGCCCATCACCGCCACAATAAACCCGAACACCGCCGCCTTGATCAACCCCGAGATAACATCCCCCGCCACAAGAAAATCAACCGAATTACCGATATAAGCCGCTGAATTGAAATCCAGCCGATACACCCCGACCAGATAGCCCCCCATCACCCCGATTGTATTGCCAATCAATACCAGAACCGGCATTGCCAATGTTGCCGCCAGAATACGCGGCACCACCAGATATTTGATTGGATTGGTGGAAAGCGTGGTCAGCGCGTCGATCTGCTCGGTGACCCGCATGGTGCCGATTTCCGCCGCAATGCTGGCCCCGACCCTTCCGGCAACCATCAGCCCCGCCAATACCGGACCCAATTCGCGCACCATGCCAATGGCGACAATCGAGGGCACCACGCTTTCGGCATTAAACCGCGCCCCGCCCGCATAGATCTGCAAAGCCAGCGCGCCACCGGTAAACAGGGTGGTCAGGCCGACGACCGGCAGGGAGAAATAGCCGATCCGCAAAAGTTGCTGCAAAAATTCAGCCGGATAAAACGGAGGCCGCACAATATGGCTGATGCTATCCAGCATAAATATCACCAGCCGCCCGATGCTTGCCAGCAAAGCCAGCGTAGATCGCCCGATAGAGGCGAAAAACCCGTTGATCAATAAAATGGCCTGCATGAAAACCCTTTGTCAGCTGCCACCGATATACCTGCATTTATAGCGCGCGCCAAGGCCGGTCAGGATTTCATAGCCGATTGTGCCCGCATGATCTGCCAATACATCCACAGTTTGCACATTGTTTAACAAGGATAGCATCGGCGGCACGGTTTTTAGCGCGCTAACATCCACCGTGATCAAATCCATCGACACCCGCCCGACAATCGGACAAGCAACACCATCTGCATAAAGGTTGGCACTGCCGGAGCTACGCAAAATACCATCCGCATAGCCCCCCGAAACCGTAGCGATCTTTGTTGTTTTTCCCGCCGTCCAGTTATTGCCATAGCCCACGGTTTCACCGACCAGAACATCGCGCACCTGAATTACCGGCAGGTCCAGCACCACCACCGGCTTGGCCCCGACAAAAGGCAACCCGCCATAAAGCCCGATACCGGGGCGGGTTAGGTCATAGTGGTAATCGCTGCCCAGCAATACCCCGCCCGTGGCGGCAAGTGATTTTGCGGTTTTCGGGAAATCAACAGACATCGCGCGAAAGCCGGCCAGTTGAGCGGTATTCATGCTATGATCTGGTTCATCCGCACAGGCCAGATGGCTAATCACCAATTCAGGGCCTAGCGCCGCGATTTTGCCGGTTAGTTTTGCCACCTCGGCAGGTTCCAGCCCCAAACGGTTCATGCCGCTGTCAAATTGCACCGCACAGCGGCCGGTTTTGAATGCGTTGATTTGTGCAACCGAATTCAGCACCGGAATGACATTATATTCATCAAGCGCCTGTTGATCCCCCGCCATCAGCCCCGAGAAATTGAAAATCCGTGGCCCTGCACCAATGGCGCGGCGCAAGACAACGCCTTCCTCGGCTTGGGCGACAAAAAAGGTTTTCACCCCCGCGGCTGCCAAAGCCGGCCCGACAATATTGGCCCCCAACCCGTAAGCATCGGCTTTAATCACCGCGCCGGTTTCAACGCTCTGCGCCGACAGCGCATCCAGTGCCCGCCAATTGTCGCAAATCGCGTTAAGATCAATGGTTAGTTTGGCCTGCATATCTTTTTCTTTGTTGCATAAATACTCTAGGGGTGAATTCGCGCAGCGAAGGGGGGATGAAATCCCCCGCTTAGAAATCCTCGACCTGCCGCTGATAATTCTTGGCCAGATTACCAAATTTGGTAAATTCTGCCTCGAATGACAATTCGATATTGCCAATTGGCCCGTGACGCTGCTTGCCGATAATCACCTCGGCTTTGCCCATCAGGCTTTGCATTTCACCCTGCCAAGCCATCATTTTCTCAATGTCATGTTCGCCGGGTTTTTCGCGTTCTTTGTAATATTCCTCACGGTA
Source organism: Paracoccaceae bacterium (assembly GCA_021648225.1). Taxonomy (GTDB): domain Bacteria; phylum Pseudomonadota; class Alphaproteobacteria; order Rhodobacterales; family Rhodobacteraceae; genus UBA3077. The sequence goes on along the minus strand of JAKITE010000033.1, from coordinate 3,629 downwards.
TACAAACATTACAATATCGGCGTCTTGCTCGATCGAACCGGATTCTCGAAGGTCGGACAGCATCGGGCGCTTGTCTTCGCGGCTTTCGACCTGACGCGATAGCTGTGACAGCGCAATCACCGGAATATTCAACTCCTTGGCGATGGCTTTCAGGCCTTGGGTGATTTCCGACACTTCGTTTACGCGGTTGTCTTTGGCCGTTGCTGGCCGCACCAGTTGCAGGTAATCAATGATCAAAACATCCAGCCCGTGCTGGCGTTTTAGCCGCCTTGCCCGCGCAGCCAGTGTTGATATCGGCAATGCGGCGCTGTCGTCTATATAGAGCGGGCATTTCTCAAGATCTTTGGCGGCTTCGACAAAACGGCGGAATTCTTCTTCGTTCAGGTCGCCGTTACGGATTTTTTCCGAGGGTATGCGCGCAGCCTCGGAAAGAATACGCGCGGCCAGCTGGTCCGATGACATCTCCAGACTGAAAAAGCCAACTACGCCGCCGTCAATCGCGCCTTCGGACCCGTCAGCAAGGGTGCCTTTTTTGTAAATTTTGGCAATATTATAGGCGATATTAGTCGCCAAAGATGTTTTCCCCATAGAGGGCCGACCGGCCAGAATAAGCAGATCCGATTTATGCAAACCGCCGATTTTACTGTCCATATCCGCCAGACCGGTGGATATACCTGAAAGCTTGCCCTCGCGCTGATACGCAGAATTGGCAATTTCAACCGCGCTGCTGACCGAGCGCAAAAAGCTTTGAAAACCTGTATCCGAGCTGCCTTCCTCGGCCAGACCATAAAGCGCCTGTTCGGCGTCAACGATCTGTTCTTCGGGGGTGGATTCCATATCAACGCTGGCGGCTTTACCGGCGATTTCCTGCCCGATTGAAATCAGATCACGGCGCAATGCCAGATCATAGATCATCTGCGCGTAATCCTTGGCGGCAAACAACGAAATAGACGCCCCCGCCAGCCGCGCCAGATATGCCGCGCCGCCCAGTTCTTTCAGCCCGTCATCATCTTCAAAAAATGCTTTCAGCGTAACCGGGGAAACCAGCATGTTTTTCTGGATCCGCCGCGCGGCGGTCTCGAATATCCGGGCATGCACCGGATCATAAAAATGCGAATCGTTAACAATGCCCGCGACACGGTCAAACACATCGTTATTAACCAGCAAAGCCCCCAGAAGCGCTTGTTCTGCCTCGATATTATGAGGGAGCATGATCATCTCGCTCTCTGGTAATTGCCCGCCATCTGCCATTATTTTCTCCTGTCCCTAGTGATCTATAGCGTGAATATCAGTTATCCACGCTATGTTAATGCTGGGGATAACTTTTATTCTGCGAAATTGACAAAATACCGGTTAAAACTGTTTCATTCCTGAATAACATAGTTAGAATGTGAAAATACCAACGGTAAATATAGGGATATTTATAATGAAAACAGTTATTTCCGCATTTTTTATGCTTACATTTCTAGCGGCTTGTGAAGTTGATACCATGCCTTTGGAAGAAGGATTGATGGGCACGCAAATGCTGGTTGTGCCCGAGCCTGTCGAAGCCAGCTAAAAACCGGTTGGCGGGTTTGCTGATCTTGAGCGACTTATCGCTTTAGTATTTAAATTTGGCCGCCAGTTTTTTTGCCATAAAAATTGTGCAAACCGTGCCAAAAGTTGCTCCGAATATTACATCCGCCAAATAATGTGCATCAAGCGCCAAGCGGCTGAATCCGGTTAAAGCCGCCCCGACAAATGCCGCAATCGCGAGGCGTGGAAACAAGATCGCCACCATTGTGGCAAAGGCAAAAGCAATGGTTGTATGCCCTGACGGAAAGCCGGCAAACATGTCTTGATAAGTAAGAGGCATAAAGCTGAACGGGCCTTCGGTATCATATAAATACGGCCTTGCTCGGCCAATTGTGCCTTTCAGCACATAAGCGACAACAGCAACCGGCGCTATGCTTAGCAAAATAAACAGACCGGAACGCCAGATTTTGGTCAAAATCGGCGCGGGGCGCAGGAATGACAAAACAAATCCGGCTGTTACAGCAATAATTGTCATCCCGATCATCCATTTATAACTGCCCATCAACGTTACAGTTTCCCACAGGTTTTTCTGCTCTGCCAATGCTGCATGAAGAAAGAGGTAAACGGTTTTATCAAGCGTAAAAATGCTGAGAACCGCTAGCGCGAAGCCAGCGACAAACAGTTTAAGCAAAGTTGAATAGGAGGTTTTTAGCATAGTATTTCCCATAAAAAAGGCCGCGCAATTGATGTTGCGCGGCCTTCGAATTTAATACTTAACCGTTATTCAGGTTGTTCGGTGTCTTCAGCTGGCGCGTCAACTACCGGCTCTTCTACGGCATCGTCACCATCATCGTCCAGCGCTGCGGCGCCGATATCGTCGAACAATTCGGCAATATCAAACTCGGCTTCGGCTTCGGCTTCGGCCTGCAATTCCTGAATGGATTTGCCAGAGGCCTGCAATTCGGCCTCTTCCTCGGAACGTGCCACGTTGATGGTGATGGTTGCGGAAACTTCGGGGTGCAACACAACCTGCATATCGTGCAGGCCCAGTTCCTTGACCGGAGCCGCCAGAACCACCTGTTTCTTGTCAACGGTGAAACCCTCGGCCGTGGCCATTTCGGCAGCATCGCGGCCAGTTACCGAACCGTAAAGCGAACCGGCATCGGATGCGGAACGAATCACAACAAATACCTGACCGTCAAGTTTTGCAGCCAGTGCTTCGGCCTCGCCCTTGGTTTCAAGATTGTTGGCTTCGAGCTGCACACGTTGGGATTCAAACGATGCCAAGTTGGCTTTGGTGGCGCGAAGCGCCTTGCCTTGGGGCATCAGGAAATTACGTGCAAAACCGTTTTTGACGTTAACAACATCGCCCATTTGGCCCAGTTTGGCCACGCGTTCTAGAAGTACTACTTGCATGGGTATCTCCTATTTCACTGCATATGGCAGCAAGGCCAAAAAGCGCGCGCGTTTGATGGCTTTTGCCAGCTCGCGTTGTTTTTTGGCAGATACTGCGGTGATGCGTGACGGCACAATTTTGCCACGCTCTGAAATGTAACGCTGAAGCAGCTTTACGTCTTTATAGTCGATTTTCTGGGCATTGTCGCCCGAGAAAGGACATGTCTTGCGACGGCGGAAAAATGGTTTGTTTGCCATGGTTTAGGGTCCTTTCTTAATCGCGGCGCGGACGGCGGGGGCGCTCGTCACGGCTGTTTTTGGCTTGGATGACGGCCGATGGGCCTTCTTCGTGAACATCAACCTTGATGGTCATAACCCGCATGATATCATCATGCAGACCCATCAGGCGTTCCATTTCCTTTACGGCAGGGGATGGCGCATCGGAACGCACAAAAGCATAATGGCCTTTGCGGTTTTTGTTGATTTTATAGGCCATGGTTTTCAGGCCCCAATATTCACTGTCAACGACTTTGCCGCCATTGTCTGTGAGAACACCACCAAAGTGTTCGATCAACCCTTCGGCCTGTGTGTTCGACAGGTCCTGACGGGCGATAAATACGTGCTCATAGAGCGCCATATCATATTCCTTCATTTTCAAGCGTGCTTCAACATGCGGCACTATTATCCCCCATCCGCATACGAGAGGCATCCGCGACAAG
>JAKITE010000032.1 GCA_021648225.1 Paracoccaceae bacterium | reverse complement strand
CCCCGGGTTCCGGGCCTGTCGGACGGGGTTTTTATTCATGACGGCACCATGACCAAACGCGAGGTGCGGGCCGCAACCTTGGCCAAACTGATGCCAATGCGCGGGGCGTTATTATGGGATGTCGGCACCGGTTGTGGCTCGGTTGCGGTGGAATGGATGCGCGCGGCGCGCTATGCCAGCGCCATTGGTATTGAACCCCGCGCGGATCGGCGCACCATGGCGGCGGATAATGCGCAGGCCTTGGGGGTTCCGGCCCTGAAACTGATTGACGGCCAAGTGCCAGAGGCCCTTAACGGGCTGGCCCCGCCAGACGCGATTTTCATCGGCGGCGGCTTGTCGCGCGAAACCTTTCAAGCCTGTTGGCTGGCTTTGCGCCCGCTGGGGCGGCTGGTGGCCAATGCGGTAACACTGGAATCCGAGGCTTTGCTGGTGGAATTATACAAAGAATTTGGCGGTGATCTGGTGCAAATATCGGTAAACCGTGCGGAACCACTGGGTCAGCTAACCAGTTGGAAACCCCTGCGCCCTGTCACCCAATGGAGCCTGATTAAACGATGAATGGCAAGCTATACGGTATTGGCCTTGGCCCCGGCGATCCGGAACTGATGACCTTAAAGGCCCACCGCCTGATCAAAGCGGCGCGGGTGGTGGCATACCCGACCTTGGCTGGCGCGGAAAGCTTTGCGCGCAGCATCGCGGAAAATATAATCGCGCCAGATGCGGTTGAGATCAAAATTGACATTCCCATGACAGTGGCGCGTGAACCGGCCCAAGCGGCTTATGACATTGGTGCGGCTGCAATTACCGAACACCTGTCACAAGGTCAGGATGTTGTGGTGTTATGCGAAGGTGACCCGTTTTTTTACGGTTCATTCATGTATCTGTTTTCGCGCCTGTCTGACCGGTTTGAAAGTGAGATTGTGCCGGGCGTGACGTCGGTTACTGCCTGTGCAGCCGTTGCCAAAACCCCGCTTTCGGCCCGTAACGAGGTGTTAACCATCATCCCCGGCCCGCTGGGTGACACAGAAATGCGCAGCCGTATTGATGCGACCGGTTCGGCTGTTATTATGAAAGTAGGCCGCCATCTGGGCCGCATTCGTGCATTGCTGGATGATATGGGCCTGTCCGCGCGCACCACATTTATTGCGCGCGCCAGCCTGCCATCACAGCAAGTGCTGCCCTTGGGGCGCGCGCCTGATCCTGCGCCTTATTTCTCGATGATTCTTATTACGAAAGGCCAAGACCCGTGGCTGAACTAACCCCGATTGTGCTTTGTCTGTCCCGTGCCGGATACAAAACCGCGCGCCGTGTGGCAGATGCGTTAAATGTGCCCCTGCATGGCCGCGAGGGGCGTGTTGACGAGGCTGATGCGTATTTCCCAAATGCGCTTGACCATGTGCGAACACTGTTTCAAGCGGGCCATCCGGTGATCGGCATTTGCGCCGCCGGCATTCTGGTACGCGCGGTTGCGCCTGTGTTGGTTGATAAACATAGCGAACCCCCGCTGATTTGCATTCCTGATGATGGCTCCACGGTTATCCCGCTTTTGGGCGGGCATCACGGGGCTAACCGGTTGGCAAAACAGATTGCAGAAGCATTAAAAAGCCGCGCGGCGGTAACAACGGCGGGCGATGTGGCGCTGGGCGTGGCGTTGGATGAGCCGCCTTTGGGGTGGCGATTGGCCAATCCCGAAGCGGCCAAAGATGCGATGATGACGTTGCTAAATGGCGGCGGTGCATATATTCGCGATGACGAAGCACCAAAAGCACATTGGCTTCAGGGACTGCCCGAAGGCAATGATCTTGATATTTATTGCACAACTGATGCCTATCTGCCCGAAGACAAGTCAGCGCTTTTGTTCCATCCTTTGCGGGTTACGTTGGGGGTTGGTTGTTCGCGTGGGTGCCCACCGCAAGAGCTTGAAATACTGGTCAAAAAAACACTTAAGGAAGCGGACGTTGCGCCCAAAGCATTAAGGGGAATTTTTTCTCTGGATCTGAAAGCAGACGAACCGGCCATGCTCGAATTAGCCAAGAATCTTGATCTGCCAATTCGGTTTTTTAACGCTGAGAGCTTAGAAAAAGAAACCTATCGTGTTGAAAATGCGTCAGAGGTGGTTTTTGCAGAAGTTGGTTGTCATTCAGTTTCTGAAGCAGCAGCGGTGCGGGCGGCAGGGCCGGACGGGTACCTAGGTGGTTATAAACGAAAATCCAAACATGCGACTTGTGCATTGGCATATGCGCCCCAACCTATTGAAGAATTACGCGGTAACGAACGCGGAAAACTTTCTATCATCGGCATTGGCCCCGGTCAGCATTCATGGCGCACGCCTGAGGCATCAATGTTGGTGGCAGAAGCCTCCGAGTTGGTTGGTTACGGCTTATATATTGATCTTTTGGGGCCATTGGCCTTTGGCAAAAAACGCACGGATTTTCCGTTGGGCGGCGAAGAAGACCGCTGCCGTTATGCGCTGGAACAGGCCGGAAAAGGCCATAATGTGGCGCTGATTTGTTCCGGTGATGCAGGCATTTATGCCATGGGTGCCTTGGTGTTTGAACTGCTGGATCGCGGGCCGGATGCGCTGGGCGTATCGGATGCAGCGCGCCGCATCGAGGTGGTTTCCACCCCCGGAGTTTCGGCCCTGCAAGGTGCCGCCGCACGCGCCGGTGCGCCTTTGGGCCATGATTTTTGTGCGATTTCGCTGTCAGACCTGCTGACGCCTCGCGAAGACATTATCAAACGCCTGCACGCTGCTGCCGAGGGGGATTTTGTGATTGCCTTTTATAACCCCGTTTCCAAACGCCGCCGCACTTTGCTGGCAGAGGCGCGGGATATTTTGTTGCAACATCGCCCCGCAGATACGCCGGTGATGCTGGCCAGCAGCCTCGGGCGGCCCGAGGAATATGTGCGTTATGTGCATCTTAAAGATTTGCAGGTTGATGATGTGGATATGCTGACGGTTGTTCTGGTCGGGTCCAGCAACTCAAAACTGGCGCAACTGGGCGAGGGGCCGCGCATGTATACACCGCGCGGTTATGCGCGCAAAATAGACGGAGACCTGTCATGACAGTGCATTTTATCGGCGCAGGGCCGGGCGACCCTGATTTGATTACCATCAAGGGACGGCGGCTGATTGAAAGCTGCCCCGTATGTTTATATGCCGGTTCGCTGGTGCCCGAGGCGGTGGTGGCATTCACCCCCAAAGGCGCGCGGGTGCTGGATACGGCCCCGATGACGCTGGATGATACCCACGCTGAAATTGTTGCCGCGCATGAACAGGGGCTGGACGTAGCGCGGGTGCATTCCGGTGACCCAGCGCTTTATGGCGCGATTGCCGAGCAAATCCGGCGGCTTAAGGCGGCAGGCATTCCTTATGATATTACGCCGGGGGTTTCGGCCTATAGCGCAGCAGCGGCGGCAATGGGGCAGGAATTGACCATACCGGAAATTGCCCAAAGCATTGTTTTGACCCGCATGTCGATGAAATCCACCGATATGCCAGCCGGTGAAACGCTGGAGAATTTTGGCCGCACGGGTGCCACGCTTGTTATCCATCTGGCCATTCGCAACCTGCGTGAAATCGAGCGCCAGCTTGCCCCGCATTATGGCGCCGATTGTGCGGTTGTGGTGGCCTATCGGGTTGGTTGGCCCGATGAAAAAATCATCCGTGGCACGCTATCGGATATTCGCCTGAAGGTGCGGGCTGAAAAAATTACCCGCACGGCGCTGATTTTTATCGGACCTGCATTGGCCAATATTAGCGATTTTAAGGACTCGGCCCTGTATGATCCCAAAATCCCGCATGTTTTGCGGCCAAAGGTTTTGGTGTGACTAAATTTGCCAAAGGCTCGGTTTGGCTGGTTGGCGCGGGGCCGGGCGACCCGGGGTTGTTGACGCTGCACGCGGTTGAGGCGCTTAAGCAGGCGGATGTGATTATTTATGATGCGCTGGTCAATGATATCGTGTTGGATTGGGCCAAACCCGATGCGCAACAGATTTGCGCTGGTAAACGCGGCGGCAAACCATCGCCTAAACAGGATGAAATCACCGCAATGCTGATTGATTTTGCCAAGGCTGGCAAACGGGTGTTGCGATTAAAGGGTGGCGACCCGTTTGTGTTTGGGCGCGGGGCTGAAGAAGCGGCGGAATTGGCGGCGGCGAATATCCCATTTCGAATTATTCCGGGCATTACGGCGGGCATAGGTGGGTTGGCTTATGCGGGCATTCCGGTGACATCAAAGGATGTGAACAGCTCGGTCATTTTTCTGACCGGCCATGATAAAAACGGGCTGGCACCGGATGCAATCGACTGGAACGCGGTGGCCAAGGCTGCGGGCATGATTGTGATGTATATGGCAACCCGCAATATTGCTGAAATTTCAGCGGCACTAATTGCAGGTGGCAGGCCTGCAAGCGACCCTGTGGCGGTGGTGAAAAACGCTACATTGCCCGAAATGGAGGTCTTGGAAACCACGCTTGAAACCGCAGCGGCGGATATTGCCAGCAGCGGCGTTGGATCGCCCGCGATTATTTGTGTGGGGCGCGGGGTTTTGTTGCGTGAACAGCTTGACTGGCTGAAAAATGACTAAGGGGCTGATCATTGCCGCGCCAAGTTCTGGCGCGGGTAAAACCATGGTGACGCTGGGGCTGATCCGCGCGCTTAAAAACCGGGGTATTGATGTTTCCAGCGCCAAATCAGGGCCGGATTATATCGACCCTGCATTTCACCGCGCGGCATCTGGCAAGCCATGTGTGAATCTTGATGCATGGGCCATGCAAGCCGCGCAATTGCGCGGCTTGGCCCATCGGCAAGGTGGGGAATTGTTGCTGGTCGAGGGCGCGATGGGCCTGTTTGACGGGGCGCTTGATGCGGATGATCCCCTTGGCAAAGGCTCAGTTGCTGATCTGGCTGCGGTGCTGGGGCTGCCGGTGGTATTGGTGCTGGATGCCAGCAAACAGGGCCAGACTGCCGCTGCGATTGTGGCGGGTATGACGGGGTTTCGCGCGGATATCTCCATTGTCGGGGTGATATTGAACAAGGTCGCATCATCGCGTCACCACAAAATGCTGGCGGGTGCGATTGAAGCCCAAGGGGTTCCGGTGATCGGGTCTGTTCCGCGTGTTGAAAAACTGGCCCGCCCTTCGCGGCATCTGGGGCTGGTTCAGGCGCAGGAAGATGCGGGGCTGGAAGGGTTTGTTGCGCAAGCTGGCGCATTAATGGACCGCTATGTGGATATTGACCAGCTTGTCTTGCTGGCAAAAAATATCGAAAAAACCGGTATGCCAAAGGGGTTTGCACCATTTGGCCAGCATATTGCAGTGGCGCGGGATGCGGCATTTGCGTTTGCCTATCCGCATTTATTGCAGGGCTGGCGGGATGCGGGGGCGCAAATATCGGAATTTTCGCCGCTTGCGGATCAGGGGCCGGACCCAAGCGCGGATGCGGTGTTTTTACCTGGCGGTTATCCGGAATTATATGCGGGAAAAATAGCCTCGAATACCACGTTTCTGACAGCTATGCGCCAAAGCAATGCCATGATTTACGGGGAATGCGGCGGCTATATGGTGTTGGGGGAGCGGCTGGTCGATGGCGATGGGCAATCCCATAACATGTTGGGAATGTTGCCGGGTTCAACCAGTTTTGCCAAACCGAAAATCCACCTTGGCTATCGTAATCTGACCGGAATGGCGGGGCCATTCAAGGGGCAGGAGCTGAAAGCGCATGAATTTCATTATGCGTCGGTTATTGCGGGGGCAGACACAGGCCATTTATTTGCTACAACTGATTCTCTGAATCAAAACCTAGGCCAAATCGGCCATATAAATCACAAGGTTTGCGGGTCTTTTGCCCATATTATCTGTTGATTCTATTTTCACGCATAAAAGTATAAATCCCCGATGCCACGACAATAAAGCTGCCCACCAGCATCCAGATATCGGGCTGGTCACCAAACACAAACAGGCTTAGCGGGATGGCCCAAAGCAATGCCGTATAGCGAAATGGCGCCACAAAGCTGACCTCGCCCAGTCGCATGGTCATGATGGCAAATTGATAGCCGCCCATTAGCGCAAGGGCTGAACCGGAAAGGTAGGTGATTTCCTGCAAGCTAACCGGTTGCCATTCACCAACCGACATCATGGCAAACCCCATCAACATCACCGCCCCAGAGGCAAAAACCGCAACGAATGTTGACGGAATATGGTGTGACAACCGTCTTGTAACCAAATCGCGCAGGGTAACAAACCCGACCGCGCCAATGGCATAAAGCGCATAGATATCAAACGCGCCAGCACCGGGGCGCACGATTAACAATACGCCGGCAAACCCGACAAATATCGCCAGATACCGTCGCCAGCCAACCGGTTCGCGCAGAAAAACCGCTGCGGCCAATGTAATGGCCAGCGGCAAAGATTGCATGATTGCGGTGATATTGGCCAATGGCATATGATAAAGTGCGCTTAAAAAACAAATGGTTGCGCCGATCTCGGCAGCTGAACGCACAAGAATAATGCCACGGTCTTTTTTGGCAGGCATATAAAATAACCCGCCCCGCCACGCGGCAAAAGCTACAAGAAGTGCGGTAACCAGAACGCCGCGCAGTGCGATGACCTGATAAAACCCCATATTATCGCCTACCAGTTTCATAAACGTGTCGGAAATGACAAACCCTGCCATGCTGCCCATCATGAAAATTGCACTTTTGAAATTGGCAGCGCGGAAGGACATGATTGAGATCGTTTTCGGTTGGGGTGGGCTGGCTTCGCGATACTTAAAATTATGCGGCTGGTCAATAAATAGCGGTAAAATTCCAATATTTTGTCTGGCCAAAAAAAAGGCCGAGCAAAGCTCGGCCCAAGTCCAACAGGGAGGTATGAAACGATGACGAGAAGAACTCGTCTGCTTCGAGAGTGATATAGGGTGGCTGTCTGCGCCGTTCAATAGAAATACGCAAAAAACCTTGCATACCCGCTATCACCTGATTGCATAGCTATAGGCAAAGTGTTGATATAACGTAAATAAATCTATTTATCGCGCATTTGGCGGCGATAGGCGATAACCTCTTTCAGAACGAATTCCTTGAAAACCTCGATTCGTTTCGAATGTTTCAGCTCTTCGGGATAGGCCAGATAGACCGGAACCGGTGCGCTGCCCTCATCCGGTAACACGTTTACCAGCTCGGGAAAGTCGGCTGTCAGGTAATCGGGCAAAGCCCCGATTCCAAGCGAGCTTCGCACTGCTTGCAGGATGCCGAAATAATTATTTACCGTCAAAACCGACTGGCTGGGAGACATCAGATAAGGCGACATCCATGTGGCACCGGCGCTAACCTGAGGTGCGCTGGAATTCTGGCTGATAATGCGGTGGTTTTTCATATCATCAGGTTTTTGCGGGGTGCCGTGTTCTGCCAGGTATTGCGGGCTGGCATAGAATTTCATGTTTACGTCCATCAGCCGCCGCCGGATCAGGTCAGCTTGGGACGGCTCTTTCATGCGAATCGCTACGTCGGCCTCGCGCATGGGCAGGTCCAGCACCCGTTCCTCCAGCATCAGGTCAATTTTCAGATCGGGGTATTTTTCATATAAATGCCCCATGCGCGGGGCCAGCCACAGGCTGCCGAATCCGGTGGTGGTGGTGACGCGCAATTCGCCAAAAACCTCATCCTCGGAATCGCGGATGCGGGCCGATGCGGCCTCCAGGCGTTTTGACATGGCTTTGGCTGCATCAAACAGTAATTCGCCCTGCTCGGTTAGTATCAGGCCGCGTGCATGGCGATGAAACAGGATAACATTTAACGAATCCTCCAGCCCGCGAATTTGGCGGCTGACAGCGGATTGGCTAAGGTGCAGCACCTCTCCCGCATGGGTCAGACTGCCTGCACCGGCAACCGCATGAAAAATGCGTAATTTGTCCCAATCCATGTTTTTACCCCTGTTTTGGACAGGTTACAGGATGGCGCGACAATTTGGCAATCGGTTTCGTATTTTATGAAACCTTGTATTGCGCTGCAAAAACGTCGGTTTATTGCGCAGGGCTTCGGATTTAGCGTAATTTTCGTGCGAATTTCACAGAATTGGAAAATTTCGTTGAAAGGTCATAGCTTGTGACCTATCATAGGGTAAGGAGAACAGCCATGACCCTGCATTCTGTATCGCTAAATGACCGTTACGACCTTTCCAAAAAAGCTGTGTTGCTGAATGGCACCCAGGCGCTGGTGCGTTTGATGTTGATGCAAAAAGCCCGTGATGTGGCGGCGGGGCATGATACGGCGGGTTATGTTACCGGCTATCGCGGATCACCTGTCGGGGCGGTGGATATGCAAATGCAGCGGGCTGAAAAACAGCTGAAACAATCCGATATTCTGTTTCAGCCGGGCCTGAACGAGGACCTTGCCGCGACTGCTATTTGGGGCAGCCAGCAGGCAGGGTTGCGCGGCGATGGCACCCATGACGGGGTGTTCGGGCTTTGGTATGCCAAAGGCCCGGGGGTGGACCGTTCAGGTGATGTGTTTCGCCATGCAAATATGGCGGGCACGGCGGAGCTGGGCGGGGTTGTGGCGGTGATGGGCGATGACCATACCGGCGAATCCTCAACCACTTTGCACCAGTCCGAATTTGCTTTTGTGGATGCGCTGATGCCCATTCTTTCGCCAGCCGGTGTGCAGGAAATGCTGGATTACGGCATTATTGGATTTGAACTTAGCCGTTATAGCGGCTGCTGGGTTGGCCTGAAAGCGGTTAAAGACACTATCGAGGTCACCCAAGTGGTTGACGGAGACCCGTTTCGTATCAAAACCGTGCGGCCGGTTGATTTTGCAGAACCCGAGGCTGGCATGAATATTCGCCTGATTGATGATCGCACCGAACAGGAAGCCCGCATTCAGGATTACAAACGTTTCGCGGCCGAGGCATTTGCCCGGGCCAACAAGCTGGACAAACGCATGATGGGCAAGGCTGGTGCCAAGGTCGGGATTGTTTCGGCTGGCAAAAGCTGGCTCGATACCAGCCACGCGCTGGAATCGCTGGGCATTGATGCAAAACAGGCCGAGGCGCTGGGCATTACCACCTATAAGGTCGCCATGGTCTGGCCGCTGGATATGCAATCTTTCCATGATTGGGCCGAAGGGCTGGATTTGATTATCGTGGTGGAAGAAAAACGCAAATTGCTGGAAGTCCAGATCAAGGAAGCGATTTTCAATGATCGTAAGGGCCGCCGTGTGATGGGCTGGCGCAAAGAAAATGGCGAGGAATTATTTTCGGTTAAAGGTTCGCTCAACCCTGTTATTGTTGCGCAAAAACTTGGTCAGGTTCTGACCGAAGAAGGGTTTGCCAACGAAAAACTGGTCAAGGCGCGCAAGGCATTGGATGCGGCGATTGTCATTGATAATTCCGATCCGATTTCGCAGCGTATCCCCTATTTTTGTTCGGGTTGTCCGCATAATACGTCTACCAAAGTGCCCGATGGTTCACGGGCTTATGCAGGCATTGGCTGTCATTATATGGTGCTGTGGATGGACCGCGAAACCATTGGCTGCACCCAGATGGGCGGCGAGGGGGCAAACTGGATTGGCGAGGCCCCATTTTCCAAAACCACCCATGTGTTTCAGAACCTTGGCGATGGCACCTATAACCATTCCGGCAGTTTGGCGATAAGGGCGGCTTTGGCGGCCAATACCAATATCACCTATAAAATATTGTATAATGATGCCGTGGCCATGACCGGCGGCCAAGCCAATGAAGGCGGGCTGGATGCGCCGCAAATTGCCCGTGAACTGCTGGCGATGGGCGTTGAAAAACTGGTTGCAGTTTACGACGAAAAAGAAGACGTAAACCGCAGTGATTTCCCCAAGGGGCTGGAAATGCAACCGCGTGAAAAACTGGATGATGTGCAAAAAGAATTGCGCAAAATCAAAGGTGTAACCGCGATACTGTATATCCAGACCTGCGCCGCTGAAAAACGCCGCCGTCGTAAACGCGGCACCTTTCCCGATATTGACAAGCGGGTGTTTATCAACCCCGATATTTGCGAAGGCTGCGGCGATTGCGGGGTGCAATCCAACTGTGTTTCGATCCTGCCGCTGGAAACCGAATTTGGCCGCAAACGCATGATTGACCAATCCTCATGCAACAAGGATTTTTCCTGTATCAACGGGTTTTGCCCCAGTTTTGTGACGTTAACAGGCGCGCAGGTGAAAAAACCTGCATTGGCTGAGTTGAATATTCCCGACCTGCCCCAGCCTGAAATTCCTGTAATTAACGGCACCTTCAACATTGTAGCCACCGGCGTTGGTGGCACCGGTATTGTTACGGTTGGCGCGCTTTTGGCCATGGCAGCGCATCTGGAGGGCAAAGGCACAGGCATGATGGAAATGGCCGGGCTGGCCCAAAAAGGCGGCGCGGTATTGGTGCATTGCCGCATCGCCGAAACCCCCGAAGATATTTCGGCAATCCGAATCGCGCTGGCAGAGGCGGATGCAGTGATTGGTGGTGATCTGGTGACCACGTCTGGTCCTGGAACCCTGTCATTGATGCAACGGGGCAAAACCGGCGTTGTGTGCAATTCGCACCAGATCATTACCGGTGAGTTTACCAAAAACACCGAATTCACTTTGCCTGCTGACCAAATGAGCATCGCCCTGACCTCGCGGCTGGGAGAGGACGCATTGGCGATGCTGGATGCCACGGCGCTTGCCGAAAAATACCTTGGTGACGGGATTTATTCCAACGTGCTGATGTTGGGCGCGGCGTGGCAAGCGGGGCTGGTGCCGTTGTCGCTGGAGGCTTTGCAAAAAGCAGTGGAGCTGAACGGTGCGGGGGTTGCGGGCAACCTGAAAGCACTGGAAATTGGCCGCTGGGCGGTGGCATTTCCAGAACAAACGGTGGAGAAACGCGCGGTTGAAAAAGCAACAACGCTTGAGACGGTGCTTGCCACGCGGGTTGAACACCTGACTAAATATCAGAACAAAAAACTGGCTAAAAAATATAAATCGCGGGTTTTGGCAATTGAAGACCCTGATCTGGCCATGGCCGTTGCCAAGGGCTATCATAAATTACTGGGGTATAAGGATGAATACGAGGTAGCGCGGTTGCACCGTGAAACTTTGCAATCTGCCGTGGACGCACATTTTGACAGTCTGCGCCAAATCCGGTTTCACATGGCCCCGCCTTTGTTTTCGCGCAAAGATTCCAACGGCCACCTGATCAAAAAGGAATTCGGCCCGTGGATGATGAAAGCCTTTGGTCTGCTGGCCCCGATGAAAGCTTTGCGCGGCACCATGTTTGACCCGTTTGGCCACACGGGTGAGCGTAAAATGGAACGGGCGCTGATTAAACAATACGAGGCTGATCTGGAAATTATAACAGCCAGCCTGACCCCGCAAAACCGTGATGCCGTGATTGCACTGGCGGAATTGCCATTAAAAATCCGTGGCTTTGGCCATGTGAAACAGGCGGCGGTGGCACAAGCGGAAAAACAGCGCGAAGCTTTGCTGGCCGAGATAAGCGCGCCTTGCAACATTGCGGCGGAATAATCTAGGCTTTTTGCACCAGAAAGGCGCGCAAGGGCGGGGCGATTTCGGTTGTTGCAATCAGCCTGTGCCCCTGTTCATGGCAAAAATGCGGGAAATCGATTTGCGCTGCCGGGTCATCGGCCAATACGCGTAAAACCTCGCCCGAACCCATGGATTGCAGGCGTTTTCGTGCTTTTAATACCGGCAACGGGCATAACAGCCCTGCCGCATCCAGTTCTTGGTCCCATTCCATTTTGCGTTGCTATCATGCCGCGCCGTTTTGTCCACGAAAATGTGACCAATCTGTGCATGACCTTCTTAATAAGCCCGTGTAAGGTCGCAAAAAAAGGATCCGGAATGTTTGGTATTGATGTTATTGACGCTGCGCTGTTGCCTTCGATGTTTATTGCATTGATTGCGGGCATTGTCAGTTTTCTTTCCCCGTGTGTTTTGCCAATTGTGCCGCCTTATCTGGCCTATATGGCGGGCACCTCGATCGAAGATATCGAAGCGGGGAAAAACCGCAAAGTTATCATTGCCGCGCTGTTTTTTGTTATGGGGCTTTCGACGGTATTTATGTTGATGGGCATTGCCGCCAGTGCGCTTGGGCGAACGATTTTGCAATATCAAAGCACAATGACCATTGCCGGCGGTATTATTGTCATGATTTTTGGTTTGCATTTTTTGAATATCGTCCGAATTCCGTTTCTGTATCGGGACATGCGTATGGATGCGGGGGATCGAGGCGGTTCTATTCTTGGTGCTTATATTCTGGGGGTGGCGTTTGCATTTGGCTGGGCGCCCTGTATCGGGCCGATACTGGGCACAATTCTTTTTCTTGTGGTCGAAGAAGGCTCGGTATCCAAAGGTATTATCATGATGTCTGTTTACGCAATTGGCCTTGGTTTACCGTTTTTGCTGGCGGCGGTGTTTATCGGCAAATCCATCGCCATGATGAACCGGTTCAAAAAACATCTGGGCAAGGTTGAACGTATATCGGGCTTGTTGATGTGGACCATCGGGTTGATGATGGTCACCGGAAGCTTTTCCGAACTTGCATTCTGGTTGCAAGAAAGATTCCCGGGGCTGGCTGCGATCGGTTAAGCCTATCCAAATGCTTGTCAGCACAATATGCTGGCAAAATGTATGGAAACCGGCGTGACTGAGCAAACAGTAAAAAAACGGCAAGTGTTCTATTTGCCCGGCTATGATCCGATGCCTGCGCGCCGGTATCGTGAAATGTATCGCCGTGAGGGCGTGGCACAGGCGAAAATATCGGGGTATGACCTGAGCATCAGCGCCAAGCCTGATAAAAACGGGCCGTATAGCTGGCAGGTCAAAACCGACATGGACGGTTTGAAAACCCATACAAATATCGAGTTTCTGCTGTGGAATGATATTGTTCAAAAATCCATGCAGGCCAGTATTCCGATGACATTCTGGCTGATGCTTCGCACCCTTTGGCTTTATTTGCATACTGGCGCGTTATTTGCGCTAATTCGTTTGCGGCCTGCGCCGATGATCGCGGCTTTGTATCCGGTCGGGGTGTTGTTGGGACAATTGCTGCTGGCGGTATTGCTGGGTTGGGTGACGGTTGAGTTGGTGGGCGTGGTTTTCAAACCGCTGGGCTGGGCTATTGGGTTGTTGGTGGCATATTTTGTGATGGTGACATTCAAGAAATATGACCCGAGGATTTACGCGTATTATTTGCTGTATGATTATGCCTATTCCGCGTGGAATGCGGGGGGGCACCCTGCGGAATTGCGCAAAAGACTGGCCAGCTTCAAGGCCCGAATTGCAGATGCGCTGGCCAGTGATAATGACGAGGTTTTGGTTGTTGGCCATTCATCCGGTGCGCATTTGGCGATTGAGCTATTGGCTGAAATGGAGCGGAAAGGCAATATCAAGTCCGATGAAACCCGTCTGGCATTACTGACCCTGGGGCAGGTTGTGCCGATGGTTTCCTATTTGCCTGCTGCCAAGACATTGCGCCGAAACCTGCATGATCTGGCGCAATCAAAAACGCTCACTTGGGTTGATTTTTCTGCACCCGGCGATGGTGCCTGTTTTGCGCTTTGTGATCCGGTGGCGTGTAGCGGGGTTGCGCCAGCAGACCAGACTGGCCCTAAGGTATTATCGGCTGCCTTTTCAAAAACCCTTTCAGCGGCACAATTCAAAAAGCAGAAAAACCAGTTTTTCCGGCAGCATTTCCAATATCTTTGTGCCTTTGATAACCCTGGAATATATGATTATTTTGCCATTACAGCAGGGCCAAAGCGCCTGTCTGTTCGATATGAAGGCAAGTCGGCCTCGCCTTCGATGCAAACCCGATGCACTTCTTTTTATAAGGATATGTCTGATGCCTGAAACCCCCGTAAAACCGGCTTCCCGACCTGAAGGGGTCAGTATTTTGCAGCGTATTCGCCTGTTTCGCCAAGATATTTTTGCCTCGCAACCTGCCAAATTATACCGCGCATGGATGGCTGAAACTCGCACGCCGTTTTATTCCAGCTATCTGATTAATCAGCCCGATTTGGTTAAACTGGTGCTTAAAGAACGCCCCGAGGATTTTCCGAAATCCCCGGTTATCCATGACACTTTACGCGAATTGCTGGGGAATTCGGTTTTTGTGACCAATGGCGAGGTCTGGAAGCAGCAGCGCCGCATCATTGACCCGGCTTTTGAGGGCGGGCGCATCAAAGATGCGTTTCCAGCCATGCGCGACGCGGGTTTGGCAGCCTTGGACCGGCTAGGGGATGGGGGTGAGGTCGAGATGGAATTTGAAACCTCGCACATGACCGCCGATGTTATTTTCCGCACGTTATTTTCCATTCCGATCGCCGATGAAACTGCGGCAAAGGTGTTTAAGGCGTTTCGCGATTATCAACGCACCCAGCCGCTTTGGAATGTGCCGGGGTTATTGCAATTACCGCGCTGGTTTCCGAGATTCCGCGCAAAACCGGCAACGGAGGCCGCGCGGGAAATTCGGGCTTTGTTGCAAAAACTGGTGCTCGCGCGGCAGGCAGACATTGCGCTTGGGGTGGCACCTGATGATCTGGCCACCAAGATCATGACCGCACGAGACCCTGAATCCGGGCGCGGGTTTGACGCTGAGGAAATGATAGATCAGGTGGCGATTTTCTTTTTGGCGGGGCATGAAACTTCGGCTTCGGCTTTGTCCTGGGCGTTTTATTTGCTGGCCTTTGATCCTGATGTTCAGGAAAAGCTGGCCTTGGAGGTTGCGGGTCTGGATTTGGAAAACATCCAGTTTTCGCAATTGTCAAAGCTGCGGTTTACCCGATCGGTTTTTCGCGAAACCCTGCGATTATACCCGCCGGTGCCAATGATGGTGCGCGAAACCGTGCAAAAAGAACCGCTGCGGGACCGGATCGCCAAAAAAGGGTCGATGATTATTCTGTCGCCATGGCATTTGCACCGGCATGAACGGCTGTGGGACAGGCCTGATGAATTTGATCCGGACCGTTGGCAAACCGAAAATGGCAAGGAGTGCCAGCGTAAGGCCTATATTCCGTTTTCGGTTGGGCCACGGGTTTGCCCCGGGGCCGGTTTTGGCATGGCCGAGGGGGTTTTGTTATTGGCGATGCTGGTGCAAAAATACCGGTTCGAGATCATAAAAGAACCGGTGCCGGTGGCCTATCTGACGGTGCGGGCCAAAAACGGGATTTTACTGCGGCTTGTGCCGCGCTAGTTTGTTTTCCAGCTCAGCCAACACAAACAACCGGATCGCAGTAGCAAGGCCGGAGCTGCCCAGCCTTGCATCATCTATTTCAGCCGCCAGACCATTGATGGTTTTGCCCTGCTCAGCCGCAATTTGCAAAAATGCCCGCCAAAACGGGCCTTCCAGCGATACAGATGTGCGATGCCCGTGCAAGGTTAACGAGCGTTTCTGTGGCCGCGCGTCAGACATCGCGTTTATGGCCATCCAGCATTCGCGCGGCTTTTGAAACCTGCGCTTTTTGCTGGTCTTTCTGGGGTTTGGGTATGCCGAATTCAAGGCTGTTCTGATCAGCGGTTTTGCGGCTTTTATCTCGCGCTACCTGCTTTCGTTTTGCCCTTAGATTGACAATTTTGCCAGTCATTTTGGCCCGATCATGTTTTCCGGCCGCACCACACGGTCAAAGGTTTCTGCATCGACAAACCCCAGCGCGATGGCTTCTTCTTTTAAGGTAGTGCGGTTTTTATGGGCGGTTTTGGCAACTTTGGTGGCGTTGTCATAGCCAATTTCGGGCGCAAGTGCGGTGACCAGCATCAGGCTTTCCCACATCAGTTTTGAAATGCGTTCCTCGTCAGCCTCGATGCCTACAACACAATTATCGGTAAACGCCACGGCGCTATCGCCCAGCAACTGGATAGATTGCAGCACGTTATAGGCCATCATCGGTTTATAGACATTCAGTTCGAAATGCCCTTGCGAGCCAGCAAAACCGACCGCTGCGTCATTGCCCATGACTTGGGCGCAAACTTGTGTTATCGCCTCAACCTGAGTGGGATTAACCTTGCCGGGCATGATCGAACTGCCCGGTTCGTTTTCTGGCAGCATCAATTCGCCAAGCCCGCAGCGGGGGCCGGACCCCAGCAGGCGGATATCATTGGCGATTTTGAAAATACTGGCGGCCACGGTTTTCAGCGCGCCGGAGATTTCAACAAGTGCGTCATGGGCGGCCAATGCCTCGAATTTATTTGGCGCCGTCACAAATGGCAGCCCGGTGATTTCAGCCATATTTGCTGCCACCATTTCAGCCCAGCCTTTTTGAGTGTTCAACCCCGTGCCAACAGCCGTGCCGCCCTGTGCCAGCGGATAAATGTTTTTCAACGCATGGCGCACGCGTGCGATGCCCTGTTCAACCTGAAACGCATAACCGCCAAATTCCTGGCCCAAGGTCAGCGGCGTTGCATCCTGCGTATGTGTGCGGCCGATTTTGATGATGTCTTTGAAATCATCAGCCTTTGCGGCAAGGGCCGCATGCAGTTTTTCCAGCCCCGGCAGCAAAATATCATGGGCAGAAACCGCCACGGCGATATGCATTGCGGTCGGGAATGTATCGTTTGACGACTGCCCCATATTGCAATGATCATTGGGATGCACAGGGGTTTTGGCGCCGATAACCCCGCCTAGCATTTCAATGGCACGATTGGCGATTACTTCGTTTGCGTTCATATTGGATTGAGTGCCAGACCCGGTTTGCCAAACCACCAGCGGGAAATTATCATCCCATTTGCCATCAATAACTTCGCCAGCGGCGTCAACAATGGCATTGCCTAGTTTTTCATCCAGATTTCCCAGCGTCATATTCGCCTGCGCGCAGGCTTTTTTAACCACGCCAAGGCCGCGCACAATTGCGATGGGCTGTTTTTCCCAGCCAATCGGAAAATTCATCAGGCTGCGCTGGGTCTGGGCGCCCCAATATTTGTCAGAGGGTACTTCCAATGGGCCAAAGCTGTCGGTCTCGGTGCGGGTCATGGGCATTTCCTTTGGCTTATTTTTTGCGGAATGTATCAAGGCTGACAACATCACCCTCTTTGGCAATTTCTTTGACGGCTTTATCAACCGAGGCATCCGGTGTTGCCGGTTTGGCTGACATGGTATCAAAGCGCAGGCCAAAATCGGCTGATGGGTCGGCAAATGCAGTAATGGCATCAAACGGAATCACCATTGGTTCCGGTGTGTTGTTGAAATTCAGCGTGATGGTAAACCGGTCGGACATTATCGCCAGATTATCAAACCATTCTTGCAAAACGATGGTCATTTCATCGGGAAATTTTTGTTTTAGCCACGGCGCCAGATCAACCCCCGCATGGCCGGTTTTGAAGGTGACGAAAAAATGATGCGCGCCCGGCAGGCCGGTTTCCGCGACCTCTTCCAGCAAGCCTTTCACCATGTTTTTCATGGCCACCTGCATCAGGGCATTCATTTCCGATTGCATGCGTTGCTTATAATCAATGGTGTCGGTCATTTGCGGCATCCTTTGTGGTTGGGGTATTGATAGACAGTTCTGTGGCCGGACAAAAGCGCAAATTGTTCAGGCAAAAGTAAAGATTTGACCGCAATTTGAACTGGGCTGAGTCAGTTTGTGAAAAGGTGCTGTTCTCTAATGTAATGAATTTCTTGCAAATAATCCTGATTCGGGCGTATAAATTTGGCTAAGGATTGTTAAGGAGTTTACGATGGCCGGGATTCGCCCCTCTGATTTACAAATTAGGTGCCCTGCTGAGCTTAAGAATACCCATTGGCAAAAAGCCAAAGGCAAGGTCGGAAAACTGATCAAAACCGGTTTGGGCGCAGAGCTTAAAAAACTTGAAACCATGCTTAAAAAGGTTGATATGGCGGTGCTTGACCCTGCCAGCAGCCCTTCAAAAACACTGGAAGAATTGGCTAAAAAGATTATTGCGGCCAAAAAGGAATATGCCAGCAAAGTTGAACCTTTGCGCAAGCAACTTACAGTGATCCGCACCAAATCCGAATCTGCAGAAAAAAAGTTGAAATCAACGCCAATGGGGGCCAAAGCCGCCAAAGCTGCCGGTGCGGTTGGCAAAGCTGCGGCGCTGTATAGCGTGACTTGCAAAAGTCTGGATATGATCGGATCCGTCGAAAAAGTTAAGGCGGATATTGCCAAAAAGAATGCGCTTGCTGCAAAACTGATGAACAGCGCGCTAGCAAAATTTATAGCAGGGGCAAAAGTTTTTTTGGCAGACCCGACCGAGGCCTCCTGGGGTAAAAATATCAAACAACAAGGTCGCAGCGTTTCCAACTCATTGGCGCAATTGCAAAACTATCGGGCCAAGTTCTGGAAAAACTTCGAGAAATTCAAGGGTTTTGATACGGGGCCTGCAAATTGTTTGATGGATTTATGGATTCAGGAGCACAAGAACGAATCTTTTGATCGTGGTGGACAATGGGCAAAAAGTGGGAATTTGGATAAAAACCTGCTTGAACGTATGCTCAAAGATGATTACTTCTCAAAAACAGCCCCAAAAAGTACGGGCAGGGAATATTTTAACAAAAAATGGCTGATGGAAATGATTGGAGAAAGCCCGATAAAGGCTGTTGATGTCCAGTGTACCTTAGCACATTTGTCTGTACATTCTATTAAAATGGGCTTGGCACAACTACCAGAAGTTCCACAGTTAATCATTATTTGCGGTGGAGGCAGTCATAACCACTATGTATTTTCTTTGATCGAACATCTATGCCAAATCAAGTGCAAATCGAGTTTATCTTTTGGGTATCATCCAGATTATATTGAAGCCATGCTGTTTGCCTGGTTAGCTTATCAATACGATCAAAAAAACAGCATAGACATGCGCAGTATTACAGGTTCACATAGCCCTTTAATTTATGGGGTTAAATGGTACAATGAGGTCGTCCGAGAGTAGAGAACCTACTACAGAAAAGCCATTTTAGCCAGATTGACTTGTTTGAACTTCAAACTTGTACAAGTTTGAAGTTTTGTTAGAACCTGATCCCAACATAGAGGACGCGATATATAGCATAATCCCTTGGTATGTCTGGCAAATCTAAAAAATGCCACATCACCAATTAAAGGTGACTCAACATTTTTACTATTCACTATGCATACTATTGGCTTGCACTCTAATTCGCGTCTCTATATCAGGGATATAGTAAAGACTAAAATGATACAACAATTTTCCCATTAGCAGTTCCGCTATCTAAAAGCCGATGAGCTTCCTGAATATCTTCAACATTAAAAGTTTTTGCTAAAGTACTGGGAATCTTGCCATTTTCCACATTGTCAGCCATTGTATTAAGCAGGTTATCCTCAAGAGGGAGCGATTCTGTACCGAGCAAACCGCTACCAAAAAAACTCAGTTTAACTGTGTTTGGTAGGTCACTCATCAAATTAAAAGACTCTAGCACAGGAGGCCCTCCTAACAACCCAACAACAACGACTTGTCCCCATGGCCTAACCGAATTAAGTGAATCTTTAACTGTATTGGCACCCACTATTTCGAGCACATTATTCACTCCTTCAGGGAAAAGGTCTTTAACTTTTTCGCTTATATTGCCGTCGTCGATAATGATGTAATCTGCCCCCATGGCTTTGAGTTTATTTCTGCTGTTTGAATTGCGTGACGTTGCGATTACTTTTAATCCGCGTAATTTAGCATAAGTGATAGCGGTTAGGCCGATGCTTGATGTGGCACCTCGTATCAATAAAGTTTCTCCGGAGTTTATTTGGGTGTTTTTTTCGAGTGCTCCCCAAACGGTCAAAAAAGCCTCGGGCAATGCTGCTAGTTTGGCTAAACCCAAATTACTGTAGATTTTGATAACATTACTTGCCTTAACAGTAATATACTCTGCGTATCCACCGTGACGAGTAAACATCATTCCTCCCATAACTGTCGCAACTTTCTGGCCTATATTGTAGGTTCCGCTGGGGTCTTCAACGATTTCTCCAACTGCTTCTATCCCAAGAGCTTGATCAGGAACGAAGTTACCATAATTGCCGCTGCGATAGTAACTTTCGGCCTTGTTAAGACCAAATGCTTTTACCTGAATTTTAACCTCACCCTCTTGTGTTACTGGCTGCTCTATGTCAACTAATTGGAGAACTTCAGGGCCTCCTGGCTTCTTGGCTATTACTGCTTTCATTTTATCTTTTGTTGTATTCATTGTTTTTCTCTTTTATTTGTTATAATTATTGCCTTGGTTGTTTGGTTGAGAATAAATATTGGTCAATTTTCCAATCGCCTTCTTCTTTTTTGAAGATGAATAGTTCATTATTACTTTCGTCTATTATCATATTGTTGTTCAAGATTTTTGTCTTTCCAACAGAGCTAGTGCGTGCCCATGCTGTATCTCCTAAAACTTCCACTTCATGGACAGTAAATTTGATGTTTAATTTGATGGTGTTAAACACCTTTTCATAGGCTTGTGTAACAGTGGTTCGTCCTATCTTTGCTGGAGCATGTTGTGGCATGAAAGTTGGACTTTTGCTATATGTTTTCAAAATATCGTGCGTATTACTTGAGTTGAGTGCAGATTCATATTCTGAGATCAGTGTCTGTATTTTTTGAGTATTGGTATCAGCTTCAACCTTATTGTTTACTAGTATTGATATACTTAAAATCATAATTATTAATTTCATTGGTATTGACTCCTTAAGTTAGTTAGTTAGTTAATTAATGTCGGGACTCATTCTAATTCATAACAATAATAATAATTAGAGGGTAAATTCTTGAATTACTTTCTCAAATATGGAAAAATGAAATTAATTGTTTACTTTTAATTTAAATTATTAGGGAATTATCATGAATTTAAATTCTGCTCGAATATTTATCAATGTTGTTGCTCAGGGTAGTTTTTCGTCTGCAGCCAAATTTATGGCTATACCTGTTGCAACGGTGAGCAGACGGGTTGCTGAGCTTGAGTCTTCACTGGATGTCAGGTTGCTTGAACGTTCTACTAGAAGACTACGCTTGACTGAGGCTGGTTCCATACTCTATAAATTCGTTTCCCGTGGAGTCGAAGAAATGGATGCAGGTATAATGGCACTGACTGAACAAGAGCAACATTTGAAAGGTAGTTTACGCTTGTCTATACCATCAAGCTTTGAGCCAATGTGGAAACTTCTTGATGATTTTCAACAACTGCATACCAACATAGAAATAGACCTGTTTGTAAGTGAAAGACGATTAGATTTTATTGAAGATAGGATTGATGTTGCTTTACGCATTGGAGATGTTGCCAGTCAATCTGCTATAGCCAGGTTACTTATGATATACCGCCATCGTCTAGTTGCATCGCCAGAATTTATGGCAGGCCTTTCTATTGATTCTCCGCAAGACATCCTTTCGAAAAAATGTGCTGCGTGGTGTCAAAAAGACCAAGACATTATCTGGAATTTAGGTAAAGAAAAACTAGCTATTAACCCTTTTTTTCGTACAAACGAATACATGCATATTCGTTATCTGACACTAAATCACAAATGTATTACCGAGTTACCCCCATTTTTCTGTCAAAAATACATTGATAGTGGAGAATTAGTCGAAGTACTTCCTGATTACCCAATGCCTGAACAGCAAGTTAACCTTGTTTACCCTAGCCGTAAAAGTGTATCCAGAATCACAAGGGTGTTTATTGACTACATTGTCAAAAATTTTAAAGTATCAATAATATAACAATAATATTAGAGGTGATTATAAGAACAAACAAGTTGGCATTTCGATGTTTTTGCCAGTCAGTTCAACTGAGCTACAAGAAAAAATAAGCCAATAGGTGAAGCAGAGTTTTGGTCAGAAGACACTCGGTTTCTTTTTTTAAACAGCCTCTCAGAAACCAGGGATTTTTCGGTTTCAACTCTGTTGGAATTTGACTTTTGATTTTCCTTTGCTGTGGTTGTTGATTTGTTTCAGTGTTTCTTTAATTTCAGAACTGGGGCATGAAATTGAAAAGCAAACACCGTTTAGCTTAAACTCCTGGGACAGGATGCTTGCAGATCCATTGGTCTGGAGTTGATGGATGTATTGACTGTATTCAAATGGCAGTGTGACTTCAATAGTTTGTCGGGGTATGTGGGTTTTGAATTCAGCACAGTTTAAGTTTTTTGCTGCGGTTCCTCCGTAGGCTCTTGCCAGGCCTCCTGCGCCCAATTTTATTCCGCCATAATATCTGATGACTAATGCAATGGTACGGTCAAAGTTTGCATTTTGAATGGCGTTCAATATGGGTTTTCCCGCTGTGCCTGATGGTTCTCCATCGTCATTGAAACGATAGGATTGTCCGATTTGATAAGCCCAGCAATTGTGAGTGGCTTGTAGATCGCTGTGTTCAGCAATAAAAATTTCTGCTTGTTTTTGAGTTTCGACATGAGAGCTAATCGCGACAAAGGTACTTTTTTTGATTAGTTCTTCGTTGCGATTAATCGTAATCAGTCGTTTATGGGTCAATGGGTGATTATTGCCCTAAAGACTCAGGTAATTCATAATCTGGATATCTGGTGATGAGGTAATCAATAAGCTCGTCAACTTTTTCCTGGTTACCATTTTCCTGATAGGCTTTAATGTCACGTAAAATGAAATCAGGATTATTATACCTCATGGCTAGTTTCATTTTATTAATGCCAGACTTTTTTCTTTCTTCCATTTCTTCGGTAGAGTAGATGATCTTTTCTTTTGGTTTCTCCACAACCTTTTCAACAGGTTTTTTTACAACAGGTTCTTTAACGATTACTTCTACCTGAGATTCGGATTTATTAAAATATTTGTAGCCGAACGCTCCAGCAAATATAAGTACTGAAATTATGATAAATGGCAGAGCCATTGATTTTGAATTATTTGACATTTATTTTGTCCTGATTTTAAATTTATTAAAAAAAACATTAGATGCTCTATTCATCAAAATGTTCCGTAATTTTTGCGTATATTCTACCAGATTTTAAAATAGTTTCTATACGTGACCCTTTTTTTACCTGTTTGTTACTGGTAACTGTACTTCTGTTATCATCTAGGTTGGTGGTATAGCTGTACCCTTGAGACAATATCTTTAAAGGGTTTTGGTCATTCAGTTTGGTCATTGCTAGCAGGTGCTGGTTTTTAGACTCTGTGAACCTTAAGTTTGACAAATGATTCAGTTTATTTATTTGTTGTTTTATTATTGTTTTTGCAAATTCTATATCGGGGGTGTTGTTATATAATTTCTGTTTTAGCAGACTGAAGCTTTGTTTATTGGTTTTCAGTTTGTTGGTCAGTATTGAGTTCATGCGTGTTTTTTGGTTGGATAATTGCTGCTTTTGTAATGTGATCTGTTGTTTAGGGTGAACAGTCTTTAAAGTTTGTAGTTGCAGATCTAAGGACTGTTGCTGGTTTTTAATTGTTGATGTTATGTGTTGATTTAATTGTATGTGAGCGTGTTGTAAATTGGTGACTAACTTTTTAAAGTCACCTGCTAATAAGTGGGCAGCAGCCGTAGGGGTGATTGCTACTATGTCGCTAACGAAATCAGCGATGCTACTATCTTCTTCATGGCCAATGGCACTTAGTATCGGCGTATTTAATTCGC
>JAKITE010000031.1 GCA_021648225.1 Paracoccaceae bacterium | reverse complement strand
AAGGTCTGGCCAATCCAAGGCCCCGCCAGAATGCGGGCCAACTCCAGCACTTTCAGGCCTTTTAGCGGCGCATCCATCTAGAAAAACGCCTGAAGGCCGGTTTGGGCACGGCCCAGAATCAAGGCATGCACATCATGGGTGCCCTCATAGGTATTAACGGTTTCGAGGTTAACCATATGGCGCATCACGACAAATTCGTCGGAAATCCCGTTGCCGCCATGCATATCGCGGGCATGGCGCGCAATTTCCAATGCTTTGCCACAATTATTGCGTTTGATCAGGGAAATCATTTCGGGCGCCATTTGGCCTGTGTCAAATAACTGCCCGACCCGCAGGGCGGCTTGCAGGCCAAGGGTGATTTCGGTTTGCATATCGGCCAGTTTTTTCTGGTAAAGCTGGGTATTGGCCAAGGGCCGGCCAAACTGGTGGCGGTCCAGCCCGTATTGGCGGGCGGCATGCCAGCAAGCCTCGGCAGCGCCCATCACGCCCCATGCAATACCATATCGCGCGCGGTTCAGGCAGCCAAACGGGCCGGAAAGGCCGGATGCGTTTGGCAGTAGCGCGGATTCGGGGATTTCAACATCTTCCATAACAATTTCGCCGGTGGTCGAGGCGCGCAGCGATAATTTACCGTCTATTTTCGGGGCTGACAGGCCTTTGGTGCCTTTTTCCAGCACAAAGCCTTTGATTTTGCCATCGTGAGCATCGGATTTGGCCCAGACCACAAAAATATCCGCCATTGGCGAATTGGAGATCCACATTTTGGAACCGTTCAGCACATAGCCGCCATCAACCGCTTTGGCGGTGGTTTTCATGCCGTTCGGGTCAGACCCTGCATCGGGTTCGGTCAACCCGAAACAGCCGATATGTTGGCCGGAAACCAGTTTTGGCAGGTATTTCTGGCGTTGCTCTTCGGAACCGTAAGCAAGGATCGGATAGATCACGAGGCTGCTTTGCACCGACATCATGGAGCGATAACCACTATCTATGCGCTCAATTTCCCGCGCTACCAGCCCGTAATCAACATAGCTGGCCGCCGCGCCGCCATATTGTTCGGGCACGGTCACGCCCAGCAATCCTTGCGCGCCCATCTCGGCAAAAATCGATACATCCATGGATTCGTCGCGATAGGCTTGTTTGACTTTTGGTGCTAATTTGTCCGCCGCATAGGCCGCTGCCGCGTCGCGGATCATGCGGTTTTCTTCTGATAATTGAGATTCCAAAAGAAACGGATCTTGCCAATTAAAGCGGTTTTTGTCAGCGGCCATGGGTATTCCTTTATTAACAGGGTTAGGCGCGTGTCTAACAGGGTTTAGGGTTATTTCAAACGATATTGCTTCATGGCAGTATTCCGTTTATGAATAGCTATGCGCCAGTTTATCCCTTCTACCACTGAATTGCTTGCCTTTGACGCCGTGGCGCGACTGGGTGGGTTTTCTTTGGCGGCCAAAGAATTATCACTGACCCAAAGCGCCGTGAGCCGACAGGTGGCGGCATTGGAAACCGCGCTGGGAACTGCACTGTTTGACCGCGCCAACCGCCGTGTAATCCTTACCAAAACCGGCGCGCAATATGCGGAGGAGATCAGCCAAGCCTTGCGGATTATTCGTGATGCAACCCTTCAGATCGTCACAAAACGCCAAGACCAAGTGTTGAATATCGCGGTTTTGCCGACCTTTGGCACCCGCTGGCTGATGCCTCGAATTTCGGGGTTTGTAGCGCAACACCCTGATATTACGCTGAATTTCACAACTCGCATTGGCCAGTTTGATTTTACCAGCCAAAGCTTGGATATTGCCATTTACCACGGCTTGCCCGATTGGCTGGGGGTGGATTGCACTCTGATCATGGCTGAAACCATGGTGCCGGTGGCCGCTGCCGGTTTTTCGGGGCGGGTAGAAGACGCACAGAAACTAACCCTGCATTCGCGACCCGATGCTTGGGAAAACTTTGGCGGAAATACCGGCGCGGACATGACGTTTGAGCATTTCGCAACACTGGCGCAGGCCTGTATCGCGGGCATCGGCGTGGCCTTGATGCCGGAATTTCTGATCGAGGCGGAATTAGCGCGCGGAGATCTGAAAACCGTGGGTGAGCGGTTTATCAATGACGCGGCCTATTACATTGCCCAGCCGCAAAAGCCGGTGCAAAATGCCGCTGCGGAAAAGTTCAAACACTGGGTATTGGCGCAGGTTTAAGGCTGTGAAATCACTGGTCGTAATCTACGCTGATTTCGGCCGTGATCGGATAGGATTGGCAGGACAGGATATAGCCTTTTTCGACCTCGTAATCTTCCAATGCGTGGTTGGCAATCATTTCGACCTCGCCTTTTGTCAGCTTGCAACGGCAGGATGAACATACGCCTGCTTTGCACGAATATGGCAGGTCGATTTTGCTGGCCAGACCGGCCTCCAGCAGGGACCGGTTTTTATCAATGGTTATGCTGCGGGTGGCACCATCAAGGGTTATGGTGGCCTGCGCGCCATCGGGCAGCGCGGTGTTTTGATGTTTGGCCGGTTGGCTGGCACGGCCTTGCTGGGGGGCGGTGAACAGCTCCATCTTGATCTGGTTTTGGGTTAAGCCGTGGGTTTTCAAACTGGCATCAATCGCCAGCATCATCGGTTCGGGGCCACAAATAAAGGCGGTGTCAACGCTGTTAATATCGACCCAGTGTTTGAACAGTAGGTCGCATTTTTCCGCATCAATCCGGCCTGCGAACAGGTCTATATTCTGGCTGTCGCGCTCCAGAATATGAATCAGGGTCAGGCGGCTTAGATAGGTATTTTTCAGGTCCTCCAACTCCTCGCGAAACATGATCGAATTGACGTTCTGATTGGCATAGACAAGGGTGAATTGCGAATTCGGCTCGGTTGCCAGAATGGTTTTCAGGGTTGAAATCACCGGCGTTATGCCCGAACCACCGGCAAATGCCAGATAGGATTTTTGCGCAGTTTCATCAAGGTCTGTGTGGAAATTTCCCGTTGGTGCCATGGATTGCAGCACATCGCCAACTGCCAGATCATTATTGGCCCATGTGGAAAACACGCCACCATCTACCTGTTTGATGCCGACCTGCAACAGGCCCTCGGATTTACCGGCACTGATCGAATAGCAGCGGCGCAGCTCAACACCGTCAAAATCCTGTCGGAAGGTCAGGTATTGGCCTTGCAAAAATGCAAATTGGGCCGGATCGTTTGGTTGCAGCGTCAGCACCACCGCGTTGCGGATGGTTTTGTGAATATCGGTGATGGTCAGGTCATGAAAACGGGGCATTGGATTTCCTTAATGGCATTTGAAATAATCAAAGGGTTCAAGGCAGGTTTTACAGCGCCAAAGCGCCTTGCAAGGGGTGGAGCCAAACTGGCTTATTTTTTCCAGATCAGTGCCTTGGCATTGCGGGCAGGCAGCAGGCGCGCCGGAATTTTGCGGCGGGGCAATGCCGTATTTTTGCAGCTTTTCGCGGCCCGCATCGCTTAGCCAATCTGTGGTCCATGCCGGGGCAAGCTGTTGGTTTATCACGATATTTTTAATACCGTTCCGGCGCAGGGCTGATTCAATATCGGCACTGATCACCGTGGTGGCAGGGCAGCCCGAATAGGTCGGGGTTATGGCGATTTTCAGCCTGTCCCCTTGCCATTTCACAGCGCGCACAATGCCCAGATCAACCACCGAAATCACGGGGATTTCGGGGTCTGGCACCTGTGCCAGCCATTGCCATATCTGATCGAGGGACGGGTTCATTTCACCAGTTTGCCCCCGGATAGGCCCGTTGCAGCCATTGCATATGGCACAGGATATGGCCCAGATGTTCGGTATGGCGCACGCCGGTTTTGCCGCCTTTCTGGGCGAAATTATCCTGCGGAATGGTCAGGGTTGCCTGGCTTAACACCCTGCCAACCAGCGCGTCGAAATCTTTGCGCAGGCTGGCCGGATCAGGGGCAATGCCCCGTGCCGCCATTTCAATATCAACCGCATCGGATTGAAACATTTCGCCAACATAAGGCCACAAATATTCCAGCGCGGCCTGCATGCGATCATGGCTTTCAGCCGTGCCATCGCCAAGCCCGACAACCGTATCCGCCGAGCGTTCGACATGGTAAGTTACTTCTTTTACGGCTTTTTGGGCAATTGCCGCGATGCGGGGATCGCTGCTGGTTACCAGATGGCCAAGCTGGATCGAATGCCATGCATCAAACAAGAATTGCCGCATCAGGGTCTGGCCAAAATCACCGTTCGGTAGCTCCAGCAGCAGTAAATTTCGAAAATCCCATATGTCGCGCAAAAAGGCGATATCGTCTGCCGAGCGGCCTGCGCCCTCGACCTCTCCGGCCAGCCCCAGCCACATCCGGGTTTGGCCGATCAGATCAAGCGCTGTATTGGCCAGTGCGATGTCTTCTTCCAGCACGGGGGCATGGCCGCACCATTCCGAAACGCGATGCCCCAGCACCAGGGTATTGTCGCCCATACGCAGTAAAAATTGAAATAGCGGGTCCATCACATTGATCCTATGTCGTCGGGGATATTGAAAAACGTCGGGTGGCGATAGATTTTGCTGTTGGAGGGATCAAATAACGGGCCTTTTTCTGCCGGATTGGAGGCGGAAATATCAGCCGCCTGCACCACCCAGATGCTTAGCCCCTCGTTTCGGCGGGTATAGACATCGCGGGCGTTTTTCATGGCCATTTTGGCATCGGGTGCGTGTAATGACCCGACATGGCGATGGCTCATGCCGTGTTGGCCGCGAATAAATACTTCCCATATGGGCCATTCATTTTTCATGGTTTTTCCTTTAAGGTTAGCAGGGTAAGCACCAGCGCCAAAGCCGCAAAAACAGCGGTCTGGAGCCAGTAAACCCGCGTGGTCTGGTCGGTTATTACCAGCGCAAGTTCATCCGAAAGATTGATATAGGACAGGCCAAAAATTGTGATCCAGAGCGCAAAAAGCGCATAGGGCAACAGCAATTTATGGCGCGATGTGGCAAAAAACATGACCGCGTAGGGCAGCAGAGTTGCCGCAATAATCCGGTCTTGATAGGCGTAATACGGCGTATCGTAATAGACAAATAGCAACGGGTATTTCAGGCCCAGAAAATGCGCGGCAGCCATGGCCAGAAAACAGGCCGAGACCAGCAATAAAAGCCCGCGCAATAATCTGGACGGAGGGTTCATTGCGTTACTCCGCCGCTGCAATACGGGTTTTATCGGCGTGCGCCATCAGCCCGTCGCGCACCCATGCGCCATCATCCCATGCTTTGTTGCGCGCCGCCATGCGGTCTACGTTGCAGGGGCCATTGCCGTTGATCACGTCAAAAAACTCGGGCCAATCCGGTTGCGTATAGCTGTAATCGCCGGTGGTTTTATCCAGCCTGATATTCGGATCGGGCAGTTCCAGCCCCAGATGTTCAATCTGTTGGATGGTCTGGTTTACAAATTTCTGGCGGCCTTCATCGTTGCTCATCACCTTGATTTTCCATGCCATGGATTGGGCGGAATGCACGGAATCCTTGTCCGGCGGGCCGAACATCATCAGGGCCGGATACCACAGTCGATTCAGGCTATCCTGGGCCATGTTTTTCTGATCAGCCGTGCCCGCACACATTTTCATCATGATGTCATAGCCCTGACGGGCATGGAAACTTTCTTCTTTGCATATCCGCACCATGGCGCGGGAATACGGCCCGTAAGATGTGCGTTGCAGCGCCACCTGATTAACAATCGCGGCGCCATCCACCAGCCAGCCCACCGCGCCCATATCGGACCAGTTCAGGGTTGGGTAATTGAAGATCGACGAATATTTCATTTTGCCGTTCAGCAAATCGCGCGTCAGGTCATCGCGGCTGACCCCCAGCGTTTCAGCGGCGCAATACAGGTATAATCCATGGCCGGCCTCGTCTTGCACTTTGGCCAGCAAAATCGCCTTGCGCTCAAGGGTTGGCGCGCGGGTTATCCAGTTGCCTTCGGGCAATTGGCCGACAATTTCGGAATGGCCGTGCTGGCCGATCTGGCGGATTAAGGTCTGGCGATAGGCATCGGGCATCCAGTCTGTCGGTTCGATCTTTTCAAACGCATCTATGCGGTTTTGAAAGGCGATTTCCTGTTCAGACATATCTTTGCGCGCCTTGACGCCTTTGCCATCGGTTTTTACCTCTTGAGCATACATATCAGACCCTTTCCAAAAGAATTGCGCTGCCCTGCCCGACCCCGACACACATGGCACAAAGCCCGTATCGCCCGCCGCTGCGCTGTAAATGTTTTGCGGCTGTCATAACCATACGCGCGCCCGACATGCCCAGCGGGTGGCCCATGGCAATCGCGCCGCCATTGGGGTTTACGTGCGGGGCATCATCGGCCAAGCCCAGCGCCCGCAGGCTGGCAAGGGCTTGCGCGGCAAAAGCCTCGTTCAGTTCAATCACGTCCATATCGGTGATTTTCAAGCCATATCTGGCCAGCAGTTTTTGCGCGGCAGGCACGGGGCCAATGCCCATGATGCGGGGTTCAACACCAGCCGCCACCATGCCGACAATGCGGGCAATGGGGATCAGGCCGTTTTGATGCGCGGCAGCCTCGCTGGCCAGTATCATCGCGGCTGCACCGTCATTAACGCCTGAGGAATTACCGGCTGTGACGGAATATTCCGGGCCGTTTATGCCGCGCAGCCCTGCCAGTTTTTCAAGTTTTGTGTCAGGGCGCGGGTGTTCGTCTGTGTCAAAAACCACCGGATCAGCGCGGCGTTGCGGGATGGAAACCGGTATGATTTCATCCGCAAAAATACCTTTTTCATGGGCCGCAGCCCAGCGAGATTGGGACCTTGCCGCAAACGCGTCTTGGTCAGCGCGGCTGATATTATATTCAGCCGCAACATTATCAGCGGTTTGCGGCATGGAATCTATGCCATATTGCGCCTGCATTTTAGGGTTTACAAACCGCCAGCCAAGGGTGGTGTCATAAACCGTGTTGCTGCGCGAAAAGGCAGTTTCGGCCTTTGGCATGACAAAAGGCGCACGGCTCATGCTTTCAACCCCAGCCGCAATGGCCAGATCATAATCGCCGGATTTTATGCCCCGCGCCGCCATGCCCACCGCATCCATACCCGAGGCGCAAAGCCGGTTTATTGTGAGCGCCGGAACCTCCACCGGCAGGCCCGCCAGCAATGCCGCCATGCGGGCGACATTGCGGTTATCCTCGCCTGCCTGATTGGCGCAGCCATAGACCAGATCATCAAGGCTGGCCCAATCAACCGACGGGTTGCGCTGCATCAAGGCGGCAATCGGCAATGCGGCCAGATCATCGGTTCGAACAGATGCCAGCGCGCCGCCATAGCGCCCGATCGGTGTTCGAATTGTATCGCAAATATATGCGTCCATTATGGACTTCCCCTTTTGGGCGAGCCTAGCCGAGCGTCAATTGCCAAGCAAGATAAATGTTACAATATTTTGTTATTTGATGGAAATTTGTAACATTATAAGCCTGTCAAATCTGGCTGGCCCAGCTGTTGCAGGATTTCGCACACCAATTGCCTGCATTGCGGCTCTGCCAGATTTCGGGGTAGCAGGCCTGCGGGCAAATCAGGGACACGCAATACCAGCTTTCGCCAGTGATGCACCAGCAAAACCCGCAAAGCGATGGTTTCCAGCGAGGTGAAATCAGCAGGCAGGTTCTGCTTAACCAATTGCAAATGCGGAATAAATTCGGAAAAAGCCAGATCAAGTTTTGCTGGAAAAACCAGTGATTTCACCCAGTCGGGCACAGGGCCATCCGACCCTAAAAGCACCATAAATTCAGATATTTCAGGCGGCGCGCCATGGCCCAGCAACACCGAATTATTCAGCGCCACATAGCCGGTTTCAAGCAACGGTTTGGCCATGGCATTGCGCGCCGGCAGCGGTTTTGCTGGCAAGACCAACACATGCCAATCGCCGGATTTAGCCATGGTTTCCCCGTAAATCCGCGCACTGGCAGAAATGCTTTGCGCCCGGCCAAATTCCGACAAAGCATAGCGGCTGTTGCGGCCCGATTTTTCGCTGATCAGCCAGCCGGTTTTGCGTAAACGGTGCAGGGCAACGCGGGTTGCTTCGGGTTTTATGCCCAGAATATCGGTGATTTTTGCCAGTTGGCTGGCCGAAATCCGGTCTTGCTCGCCTTGGGCCATATCGCCAAACAGGGTCACAATCAGCGACCAGACCCGTTGGTCATTTTGCTGCAAGGCGTCAAGCGATTTTTCAAATGCAGTGGCTGTCATGCCATATGTTTAGCCCAGCGGCGTTGAATAGGAAACCATGGTCAGCAATTCATATTCGGCCACGGGATCGCCATGCTGGTTTCGCAGCAAAACATGCCAGCGGGCCTCGCCATAGTCGTCATTACGGCGGGTTTTTTTACGCAGGGTCAGTTGCACGGAAATGCTGTCATCCGGTTCAACCGGTTTCAGGAATTGCAGGTTTTCAAGGCCGGTATTGGCCAGCACCGGCCCGGGGTTTGGCTCCACAAACAGACCCGCCGCGAAGGACAATAACAGGTATCCATGCGCCACACGGCCGGGGAAAAACGGATTGGCTTTGGCGGCGGCTTCATCCATGTGGGCATAAAAATTATCACCGGTGAACCGGGCAAAATGCTCGATATCCTGCAAGGTGATTTTGCGCGGAGCGGTATGGATGGTTTCGCCGATTTTCAGTGTGTCAAAATCGCGCGTAAATGGATGCGCAGCCGGGGTGATTTCCGCCGCGCCTTTCACCCATGTTTCGCTGATTGCCGACAGGATATCAGGGCTGCCCTGCACCGCTGTGCGCTGCATATAATGCAAAACCGCGCGGATCCCGCCCAGTTCTTCGCCACCCCCCGCGCGGCCCGGCCCGCCATGCACCATATGGGGCAAAGGCGCGCCATGGCCGGTGCTTTGGGCCATGCTATCGCGGTTATTGAAATATAGCCGCCCGTGAAATGCCCCTGCATTCAGGGCAAATTCGCGCGCCACGGCTGGATCGCGGGTGATGATCGAGGCCACAAGGCTGCCATCTGCCTTGTTGGCCAGTTCAATGGCATGGGGGATGTCGCGATACCCCATCAGGGTGGCAACGGGGCCGAAGGCCTCGGTTTTATGGACCAGATCGGCCTTGTCCGGATTGGCGCAAACAAACAGCAGCGGCTGCATGAATGCACCGTTTTTACGGGATTTAAGGCTGAAATCCGCGTCGCCAAAAACACATTCGGCCTGTTGGTTGATTATGGCGGCTTTGGCCAGAACATCGCGTTTTTGGGCCATGGAAACCAGCGGTCCCATTTGGGTGGTTTTATCGCGTGGATCCCCGATTTCTATGGCTGCCAGACTTGCGCACAAGGCGTCGCGCACCGCCAAAACCAATGCTTGCGGCGCAATGATACGGCGGATGGCGGTGCATTTCTGGCCGGTTTTTGTGGTCAGCTCGGTGGTGATCTCTTTGATAAACAGGGCGAATTCGGGGGTATCCGGCGTGGCGTCGGGACCAAGAACAGACGCATTCAGGCTGTCTTGTTCTGCGGTAAAACGGATGGAATTTTGCAAGATATGCGGCGCGGAACGCAGTTTGCCTGCGGTTTGGGCTGATCCGGTGAAACTGACCACATCCTGACTTGTCAGCCGGTTCAGCAAATCGCCGGTGCCGCCTGAAATCAGCTGCAAGGCACCCTCCGGCAACAGCCCGCTTTGCAGCAATATCCGCACGCAGGCTTCGGTCACATAACCGGTGCTGGTTGCCGGTTTAACAATCGCAGGCACCCCTGCCAGCAGGGTTGGGGCCAGTTTTTCCAGCATGCCCCAGACCGGAAAGTTAAACGCATTGATATGCACCGCCACGCCGCGCAAGGATGTGCAGATATGTTGGCCCATAAACGTGCCGTCGCGGCTAAGCTGTTCCAGATTGCCGTCGATATAGATATGCCCGTCCGGCATCTCGCGACGGGCTTTGGAGGCAAACACAAACATGGTGCCAATGCCCCCATCAATGTCGATTTTATGATCCGCCATGGTGGCGCCAGTGTCATAAGACAGATCGTAAAGCGCCTGTTTATGCTGGCCCAGATGCAAAGCCAGTGCTTTGATCATTCTGGCGCGGTCATGGAATGTCATGGCGCGCAGGGCTGGCCCGCCGAGATTGCGGCCATGGTCCAGCATGGCCTGGTAATCCAGCGTGGCATTGCCGGCGCGGGCGATCTGAATGCCGGTAATGGCGCTTTCAATGGGGCGGGCGGTGGCATCGGGGGGGATCCAGTTTCCGGCGACAAAGCTGTTTACTTCTATCATTTCAATCCCTCCAAATCAGCCAATTGCCATGAATTCGGGCTTTGGTCTGCGATTTTTTGCATGGTTTTACGGGTGGTTTCCCAGCCGATCTCGCGTGCGTATTGCATTGGCCCGCCGCGCCAGCGGGGAAAGCCATATCCGGCGATTTTAACGGTATCTATGGCGGCGAAATCCTCGGCGATACCTTGTTGGACAATCAGCGCGCCCTCATTGGCCAGCACTGCCATTAGCTGTGATATTATGTCTGCATTAGTGAATTTCCGGCGCTGGATACCTTGCTGCGCGGAATAGGCCATGATCATTTTATCCACCATCGGGTTTGGCTGCGGGGTGCGGGAATTATCCCGATAAATATACCAGCCTTGCCCGCTGCGCTGGCCAAAATGCCCCTGTTCGCACAGCGTATCACCAAAGGGGATATAACGTTCACCAACGGGGCGGGTCGCAGCAAGGCGTTTGCGGTTGGCCCATGCGATTTGCAGGCCCGTGAGGTCTTGCAGTTCATACGGCCCCATCGGCATGCCGAATTCGCGCATGGCGGCATCGATCTGGCTGGGCAATGCGCCATCTGCCAGCAGATAATCGGCGGCGCGGCGATAGCTGGCCAACATGCGATTGCCGATAAACCCGTCACAAATGCCGGACAGCACAGCGGTTTTTTGCAAGCGTTTGCCCAGCGCAAACCCTGTGGCCAGCACATCGGGGCTGGTTTGCGGCAGGGCGATGATTTCCAGCAGTTTCATAATATGGGCGGGGCTGAAAAAATGCAGGCCCAGACAACGGCACGGGTTTTTGATGTCTTTGAATATCTGTGCCGGATCAAGATAGGAGGTGTTGGTGGCGAGGATTGCATCCGGCTGCATTACGTCAGCCAGTGCTTTGAAAACCGATTGCTTGGTGGAAAGATCTTCAAACACCGCCTCGATGGCCAGATCGGCCCTGCTGGCGGTGGTATAATCGGCGCTGGCATTGAAGTTTCCAAGGCGTGTCGCGGCCTGATCGGCAGTGACTTTGCCACGTTTGACAGCGGCGTCCAGAATATCGGCCACCCGTATTTGGCCAGCATCGGCGGCGGCTGTATCGCGTTCAATCATGCTGACTTGCAGGCCCGCATTCAGGCAGGAAACAGCAATGCCTGCGCCCATCAACCCGCCACCGACAATGGCGATATGGCTGATTTCGCGCGGGGTTGCGCCGATTATGGCATTTGGTTTGGCCACGCTGCGCTCGGCAAAGAAGGCGTGGCGTAGGGCGCGGGATTCAGCTGTGTTGCGCATGGCAAGGTGTTTGGCGCGCTCCTTTGGTTGGCCTTGTGCAAAGGGTAAACTGGCCCAGCCCAGCGCCTCAAAAGCATCAAGCGGGGCTTGCCAGCCTTTGCTGCGTTTTTGAATTTCAGCCTTTAGGGCGTCGAGTTCCGGCGCGGGCAAAACCGCCACATTGCGCTGGCTGATCGGGGTTGGCTGCGGGGGCAGATTATTGGCAAATTCCTGCACAAACCTGTGCAAATCATCGGTGATTGCATCCAGCCCGCCCAGTTCAAGCAATTTTTCCGCGCTGATCATCTGGCCACCGCAAGCCATGTCTATCGCGGCTTTCATGCCGATCAAGCGCGGCAATCGCTGGGTGCCGCCCGCGCCGGGAATGATGCCGACATTGACCTCTGGCAGGCCAAAACGGGTGCCGGTTTTGGCGATACGCCACGCGCAGCCCATGGCGATTTCAAAGCCTCCGCCAAGCACCGTGCCGTGCAGGGCGGCGATAAACGGGGTTTTGCTGTTTTCCAGCATTTGCACAACATCCGGCAGGTGGGGTTCTTGCGGGGCGTGGTCAAATTCGGTCAGGTCACCCCCCGCGGTAAAGGTGCGCCCTGCCCCGATCAACACCGCCACCCGTGCCGATTGCGCCTGTTTGATTGCCTCGACCAACCCCGCCCGCATATCGCGCGAGGCGGCATTCACCGGCGGGTTGTTGATGGTCAGCCATGCGATGTCGTTTTTGATCTCGGTGGTGATAATCTGGCTTTGCGGCATTATGGCTCCGGATTGTTCTGGTTTTTTATTTATTGACCGAGCGTTCGGTTTATGCAAACTTTTTATGAGATTTTTTGAAAAGGAACCCCATGACCCCCAAACAACGCGCAGAAAAATCGGCGGCTGCCATGTGGGCCGATGATGAGGCATCACAATGGCTGGGGCTGGTGCTGGACAGCGTCGATGCGGGCTGTGCGGTGATGTCCATGCAGGTGCAAAAGCATCACACCAACGGCCATGAAATCTGCCATGGCGGGTTTTTGTTTACGCTGGCCGATAGCGCATTTGCTTTTGCTTGCAACAGCCGCAACCAGCGTATGGTCAGCCAGCATAATCTGATCACGTATGTTGCCCCCGCCAGAATTGATGACCAGCTAACCGCCCGCGCGGTGGAGGTTTCCATGCAGGGCCGCAACGGTATTTATGATGTGCGGGTCACCAACCAGAATAATGATTTGATCGCCGAGTTTCGCGGATTTTGCCGCTCCATTTCCGGCCAGCATTTTGATGAGGGAACCCCATGAAAGACCTGTCCCCCAAAGCCGGTGATCTGGAAGTGATCGAGACCGCCAGCACCGATGAAATTCAGGCTTTGCAGTTGAAGCGTATGCAATGGTCGCTGAACCATGCTTATGAAAATGTGCCAATGTATAAACAGCGGTTTGATGCGGCTGGCGTGCATCCGGATGATTTGAAGTCGCTGGCTGATCTGGCGAAATTTCCGTTTACCCATAAGGATGACCTGCGCAAGAACTATCCGTTTGGCATGTTTGCTGTGCCGCGCGAAAACATCATGCGGTTGCATGCGTCAAGCGGCACTACGGGTAAACCGACCGTGGTGGGCTATACTGCCAATGACATTGATGTTTTTGCCGATATGGTGGCGCGCAGCCTGCGCGCATCCGGGGTGCGGCGCGGCGATATGGTGCATAATGCTTATGGTTACGGGCTGTTTACCGGCGGGCTGGGCGCGCATTACGGCATTGAGCGGCTGGGCGCGACCGTGGTGCCGGTTTCGGGTGGCATGACCACACGACAGGTGACGTTGATCGAGGATTTCAAGCCCAGCGCCATTACCGTCACCCCGTCTTATATGCTGAATATACTGGAGGAATTCCACAAACGCGGGCTGGACCCGCGCGATTGCTCGTTAAATGTCGGCATTTTTGGTGCCGAACCCTGGACCAACGCCATGCGGCTGGAGGTCGAGGCCGCGTTTGATATGCATGCGGTGGATATTTACGGATTGTCCGAAATTATGGGGCCGGGGGTGGCCAATGAATGTGTGGAAACCAAAGATGGTTTGCACATATGGGAGGATCATTTTTACCCCGAAATCATCAATCCGGATACTGGCGAGGTGGTGGCCGATGGCGAGATGGGCGAGCTGGTTTTTACCACCCTGACCAAAGAAGGCATGCCGATGATCCGGTATCGCACCCGCGATTTAACCCGCCTGATGCAAGGCACAGCGCGGTCCATGCGGCGCATGGAAAAAATTACCGGACGCTCCGACGATATGATTATTCTGCGCGGCGTTAACCTGTTTCCGACCCAGATCGAGGAACAGGTTCTGGCCACTGGCGGCATTGCACCGCATTATTATATCGAGCGTTACCGCGCCGGTCATATGGATGCCTTGCGTATCCATGTCGAGGCCATGCCAAGTGCTGCGGATAACCTTTCCAAAACCGCCGCGGCGCGGATGCTGGCCAAACGTATCAAGGGTAGTGTCGGGGTGAATGTCGAGGTAAACGTAGGTGACCCTGACAGTGTTGAACGATCACAGGGCAAGGCGGTTCGGGTAATAGACAACCGGCCAAAGGCCTGAATATGCCGCGCCCGATTGCCAAGGATTATGACCAGAAACGCCGAAATATTTTGCAACAGGCGACAGCGGTTTTTGCTGGGCAAGGCTTTGATCGTGCCACCATGGCGCAGCTTGCCGCCGCTTGCGGGATTTCAAAGGGCAATATTTACCATTACTATAGCGGCAAGGAAGCGCTGTTATTTGCTATTCTGGATGGCTATTTGCGCGGGCTGCGGGACCGGATTTGCGGCTTAGACATTACCAACCTGACGCCGGAGCAAAAATTCAGCGCGCTGGTGCTGGAGACTTTGTTGGCCTATGAGGGCGCGGATTATGAACACCGCATTCAGTCCAAAGGCTTTGCCATGTTGCCAGAGGCGCAGCAAAAGCAGCTAAAGAGCTATCAGCGCGAGATTGTCGGTTGTTTTTCCAATGCCTTGCTAGAGGTCGCGCCGCAGGTGTTTGCCGAAAACAAACCGCGTCTGAACAGCACAACCATGTCGGTCTTTGGCATGTTGAACTGGTATTATATGTGGAATACCGAATCCGGCACAAAGGCGCGAACCGCTTATGCAAAAACCGTCAGTTCGCTGACATTGCACGGTTTGAACGGGCTGGCATGACTAAATCATCCGGTTTTCTAGCGCTGATTTGCCCGGCCTTTGCCGTATCACGGCCTATTAGGGTCGTTTATGGCCAATTGCATTTGGCTGCTCCAAGCCCAGAATAACAGGCGAGAAGGCAAAATATCTTGCAACATCGGAATTACGGAGAAAAATCCCAAAGGGTATTGATGCCAAAATCATCGCGGCATATTCGGTAAAATAGCCAAGTAGACCTTTACTTTTTTAGGGCCTGTGCCTTACCTTTGGGGCAACAATGTTAATAACAGGGAGAAACCTAATGAAAAAAATTCTAACCACGGCCGCTTTGCTGGCTGCCGGTTTTGGCACCAGCGGCGCTTATGCGCAAGATATGGAATGCGGCGATATTTCCATGGGCGAATTCAACTGGGCATCCGGTGAATTGCTGGCCAATGTTGATAAAATCATCTTAGAGGAAGGCTATGGCTGTAATGTGGAGCTGATTGTCGGCGGCACTTCGGCTATTTTTGCCTCCATGGATGCCAAAGGAACGCCTGATATTGCCGGTGAGCAATGGGTGAATGGCGTGCGGACCTTGGTCGATGCGGCTATCGCCGAAGGCCGTTTGCATGCGGTTAATACCGGACCAATCACCGATCTTGGCGAAGGCTGGTGGGTGCCGGAATATACTGCTGCTGCCAACCCCGAACTGGTAACCGTGCTGGACTGGATTGAACGTCCTGATCTGTTCCCGTCTGCCGAAGACCCCTCAAAAGGTGCTTTTGTCGGCTGTCCTGCTGGCTGGGGCTGTCAGAACATCAACAACAACCTGTTCGAAGCCTTTAACATGGCCGAAAAAGGCTGGGTTCTGGTTGATCCCGGTTCGGCTGCTGGTTTGGATGCCTCGATTGCCAAAGCAAATGAGCGCGGCGAAAACTGGTTGGGCTATTACTGGTCTCCGACTTCGATCATCGGCAAATACAACATGCAGCCAGTGCCGTTTGGTGTTGACTATGCAGGCGATGACAACTGGAACAATTGTATGGCAACAGACGGTTGTGCCGACCCAATGCAGACTGCATGGGTCAAATCCGAAGTGTTCACCATCGTAACCGATGATTTCATGCAAAATGGCGGCGAGATCAACGATTATCTGGCTGCTCGGGTATTCCCTGGTGCCGTAATGGGCGCAATGCTGGTTTACATGGCTGACGAACAGGCTGACGGCGAAGACGCTGCTTTTGAATTCCTGATCCGGTATGAAGATATCTGGACAACATGGGTTTCCGAAGAAGTAGCCGCCAAAGTTAAAGCAGCGCTTTAAGTTTGGAAATATAGCTAAAAACTGGCCCGTCGATTTCTCGGCGGGCCTTTGTTGTTTTAAGGCATGGGGGATCAAAAAATGGCGAAAGACACAGCCGAAACCGGCTTGAATATAGCCGAATTACTAACCGAATTTCCAGAAATGAGCCGCACAGATTTGCGCGATTTCAAGAAGGGCATTGACGAAACATTCAAAGGATTCACCCGCGAATGGGGCGAAGCGATCGAGAATTTCTTTGATCCGTTACTGGCCATTTTGGTCTGGTTTGAAAAGCTGGTTGTTGCCACGCCTTGGCCATTGATGATCGTTATTCTGGCCGCGCTTGTTTATGCGGGTGCGCGTTCTTGGGGCCTTGTGGCCGGCACAATTGTCACCCTGTTAATTGTTGGCTATCTGGGCATGTGGGAAGATATGATGTTTACCCTTGCGCTAATTTCAGTTGCCACCGCGCTTTGTATTATTATCGGAATTCCGCTGGGCATTGTGATGTCAAAATCGGATCGAACCCAGTCGATTATCACGCCGGTGCTGGATATTATGCAAACCATCCCCAGCTTTGTTTATCTGATCCCTATTCTGATGCTGCTGGGCATTGGCAAGGTTCCGGGGCTGATTGCCGTGTGCATATACGCCATTCCGCCAGTGGTGCGCCTGACCAATCTGGGCATTCGACTGGTCGATAAAGACGTGCTGGAGGCCGCGGATGCCTTTGGTGCCTCGCCACGCCAAAAACTGTTTACCGTGCAACTGCCGCTGGCCCTGCCCAATATTTTTGCCGGTGTAAACCAGACCATTATGATGGCATTGGCCATGGTGGTTGTGGCGGCATTGATCGGGGTTCAGGGGCTTGGTTCAGAAGTTCTGAAAGCAGTAAACAACCAATATCTGGCGCTGGGATTGATGAATGGTTTGGCGATTGTTGCCATTGCCATTGTGTTCGACCGCGTCTCACAAAAATTCGGTAAACGCTTGCAAAAGCATTCAGAGGTGGTCCATGGCTGATAATGGTATCGAGGTTAAGAACCTTTATAAAATATTTGGCGCGCATGGCGAAAAATATATCGAGGCCGTGGAAAACGGTATGTCCAAAGATGAACTGAACGCCAAGC
This sequence comes from Paracoccaceae bacterium, assembly GCA_021648225.1. GTDB lineage: Bacteria > Pseudomonadota > Alphaproteobacteria > Rhodobacterales > Rhodobacteraceae > UBA3077. The sequence goes on along the minus strand of JAKITE010000031.1, from coordinate 6,710 downwards.
ATGGCCATGTATTGGGGTTGAAAAACATCAACATCAACATGCCTTCGGCCAAAATTCAGGTCATTATGGGCCTGTCGGGATCGGGCAAATCAACCATGATCCGCCATATCAACCGGTTGATTGACCCAACGGCGGGCGAGGTGATTTTCCAGGGCGAGGATATTTGCAAAATGTCCAAGGCCGATTTGCAGGAATTCCGCCGTCATAAAACCGCGATGGTGTTCCAGAAATTCGCCCTGCTGCCGCATCGCACCGTGGTGGATAACACGGTTTTTGGCTTGGAACTGCAAGGCGTCGATAAGCTGGAGCGCCATGACCGCGCCATGCATTGGCTGAAACGCGTCGGGCTTGAGGGCTTTGAGGAAAACTACCCGAACCAGCTTTCGGGTGGTATGCAGCAACGGGTGGGCCTTGCGCGCGCCTTGACCAATGACGCTGATATATTGCTGATGGACGAGGCATTTTCCGCGCTTGATCCGCTTATCCGCATGGACATGCAATCTATCTTGTTGGAATTGCAGGAAGAATTAAACAAAACCGTGGTGTTCATCACCCATGATCTGGACGAGGCATTACGCCTTGGCGACCAGATCGCGATTTTGCGCGATGGTGCGGTTATCCAGCAAGGCACGGGGCAGGAAATTGTGCTGAACCCTGCGGATGCTTACATCGCCGACTTTATCAAAGAGGTAAATCGCGGGCGGGTTATTCGGGTGAATACCATTATGACCAATGCCAATGGCGGGTCTTCGATTACCATTCCTAGCGGCAGCCGGTTGGAACTGGCGGCCAAATTGTTGGTGGAATCCGGTGAAGCCGAGGCCAATATCGTGGATGAAAACGGCAGCAATATTGGCGCCATCACCCTGAAATCGGCGATCGACGCCATGGTGACGCCAGCAGTGCATTGACCTTGTGACAACCCTTTACCGCTTGGCGACAGCCCCGTGGCCAGCCGGTGTTGCTATCGGCGGGCAACGGGGCTGGCTAGCTGCGCCGCGATTTCGATGATTACGTCATAAGCCATGTTTACATCGGTTTGCGCAGTATCGAACTGGCCAGCGGTAAAGCGGATTACCAGCCTGCCATCCACCTTTGTTTTGGTCAGATAAATACGGCCGTCATCGTTTATTTTGTCTAACAGTTGTTGGTTAAACCCGTCAGCATCATCGCGGTTTTCCGGTAAATAACGAAAGGTAAACAGCGATAAAAACGGCTGGGTGGTGATTTCAAAACCTTCTGTATCTGCAAGTTTTGCACAGATTTCCCCGGCCCATTGCACATGGTTGCGAATGCGTTCGCGCAGGCCTTCCAGCCCGTAACTGCGTAGCACAAACCAGATTTTCAGCGCCCGGAACCGCCGCCCCAAAGGCACCGACCATTCGGAATAATTAATGATCTGGTCTTGTGTTTCGGTTTTCAGGTATTCGGGGCGGATTGCCAAAGTGCGCACCAGATCATCGGGGGCGCGGATAAAATGGGCAGAACAGTCAAACTGCACCCCCAGCCATTTATGGGGGTTGAAAACAATCGAATCGGCGCGGTCTATGCCTGGCCAAAAGGCGCGAAATTCGGGGCAGATCATCGCCGAACCGGCCCATGCCGCATCAATATGGGTAAACAGGCCGAATTCCTGCGCGATATCGCATACCTTGTCGATCGCATCGGTGGCCCCCGCACCGGTGCCGCCAACACAGGCAATAATGCCCGCTGGTAAATATCCCTTGGCCAGATCATCGGAAATCATCTGGCGCAAAACATCACAGTCCATGCCGCGCAAGGGGCCGCTGATAGGCACCCGCACCAGATTATCACCCCCGATGCCCGCCACCCAGATGGCACGGTCCACCGATGTGTGGACCTCGTCCGAGCAATAAATCCGCAGGGTTTTCTGGCCCGACAGCCCTTGTGCATTGCCCTGCCAGTTCAGCGCGCGTTCGCGCATGATCAGCACTGCAGCCAAAGTGGCCGATGAGGCACTATCTTGAATGACACCCTCAAAATGATCCGCAAGACCCAGCGATTGGCGCAGCCAGTGCATCATGCGGGTTTCCAGCTCTGTGCCCGCAGGCGAGGTCTGCCAGAGCAGGCAATTGGCGGCAATTGTGCTGCTTAAAAAATCGGCCAACATGCTGGGGGGCGTGGCATTGGCGGGGAAATAGGCAAAAAACCGGGGATGCTGCCAATGGGTGATTCCCGGCATGATAATGCGTTCGAAATCGGCAAAAATAGCTTCCATATCGGTGCCGGATTCGGGCGCGGCAATCGGCAAAGCGTTAAAAACCTCTCCCGGTTTTACTTGGGATCGCACGGGTAAATCACGGATATTGCTGTGATAATTCCTGGCCCAACCGGATATGCGCGCACCCCATTTGGCAAATTCATCCCAGTTCATAGCGTCGCCCTTTTTGGAGATTTTGATGTGTTTATCTATGTGCGACGCAGCTATGCAACAATAATCCGGTCAGCATTGCGTTTTACCTTTTGCATCAGCCCCAAAAGCTGTTGTTTTTCATTGGCTTCCAGCCCTTCAAACAACTCTGCCTCGCGGGCTTTCACCAGTGGAACTAGCGTTGCCAGCACCTGCCGTCCCTTGGCTGTCAGGCGCACCACGGCGCGGCGTTTGTCATCAGAATCAATATCGCGGCGCACATACCCGGCGGCTTTCAGGCCTTTGATGGCGCGGCTGACATTAACCTTGCCAAGGCTGGACCGCGCCACCAGTTCACTGGCGGAAAACATGTCTTGCGGTCCCAAAACCGCCATAATCCGCCATTCCGAAACCGTCAGGTCGAACTTTGCCGCATATATCTTGGCAACAGAATCGCTGACCGACCGGTAAAATATCCGCACTTGATACGGGAAAAAATCATTCAGTTCCAAATCGCTCATGGTGAAATATTAGTTACAGGTGAAATTAATATCAAGGAATATAAATTCCATGTAAAATAAGGGATTGCAGGCATAGGAAACAGAATTTTGCTTGACTTGGTTTCATACGTAATCAATCATCAAACAGCCCATTAACCGGAGAATTCTACGTGCAAAGCTGGATTGATAGCGCCAATAGGGCTGACGGCCCCTTTCCCGTGCAAAACCTGCCTTACGGGATTTTTTCGCGTGATCCAGCCCTGCAAGAACCGGTTTGCGGGGTGGCGATTGGCGATATGATCCTTGATCTGGCAGTGCTGGAACAGGCCGGATTGATGGATATGGGCAATGGGCCGGTATTTGATCTGCCCTTTCTGAACGGCTTTATGGAGCTGGGACCAGAGGCATGGACGGGGCTGCGCCAATACCTGACAGAAATTTTGCGCAAGGGTGGTGATGACGCGCTTTCCGGTAATCCCGAATTGCAAAAAGCCGCATTGTTTCCGCTGGCGGATGCCACCATGTTTATGCCGTTTCTGGTGGCTGAATTTACCGATTTTTATGCCTCGAAACACCACGCCACCCATGTGGGCACCCTGTTTCGCGGTGCTGAAAACGCCCTGCCCCCGAATTGGCTGCATATGCCGATTGGCTATAACGGTCGGGCCTCCAGCGTGGTGGTTTCAGGTAGCGATATTCACCGCCCCATGGGCCAGATCAAACCGGATGATGCTGAAACGCCACATTTTGGCCCGGCGCAACGTGTGGATTTTGAGCTGGAATTAGGCGCGGTTATTGGTGTGGCAACCGAAATGGGCCAGCCCGTAAGCACCGCGCAGGCTGATAAGATGATCTTTGGTTATGTGCTGCTGAATGACTGGTCGGCGCGTGATATTCAGGCGTGGGAATACCAGCCGCTCGGCCCGTTTCAGGCCAAGGCCTTTGGCACTTCCATCAGCCCGTGGGTGGTGCCAAAAGCGGCGCTGGAGCGGCTCCGCTGCAAGGCAGTGGCGCCCGACAAGCCGCTGCTTCCTTACCTTTCGGAACAAAAACCGGGCCTGTATGACATCACGCTGGAGGCAAGCATTCAGCCTGAAAATGCCACCCGTGCCACCACCATTTGCCGCACCAATTATAACCGCATGTATTATTCATCGGCGCAGCAACTGGCGCATCATGCCAGCTCCGGCTGTCCAATGAATTGCGGCGATTTGCTTGGGTCCGGCACCATATCCGGCCCTGAAACATCCGAATACGGGTCATTATTGGAAAAATCCGAAGCTGGCCAAAAACCCTTTATACTCGATACCGGCGAGACCCGAACATTTATCGAGGATTATGACCGCATCACCCTGACCGGCTGGGCGCAGGGTGACGGATATAGAATTGGTTTTGGCGAATGCACGGGGCGGATCATTCCACCCTTGCCCGAACCCGACTGGAAAAATTAGGAACATAACATGACAAAAGCATTTGCCTCCCAAGGTGACATGGCGGAAAAAAACATCAGCTTTACCCAGGTGGGCCGCGATCTGTGGGCCTTTACGGCCGAGGGCGACCCGAATACCGGCGTGATTATTGGCGATGATTCCGTGATGATTATTGACGCCCAAGCCACGCCGCGCATGGCCGAAATGGTGATTGAAAAAATCCGCACCGTTACCGATAAGCCGATCAGCCATGTGGTGCTTTCCCATTATCACGCGGTGCGGGTGCTGGGCGCCAGTGCTTACGGCGCCGGTGAAATCATCATGTCGGATAAAGCCCGCGCCATGGTGGTGGAACGGGGCCAAGAAGACTGGGATTCTGAATTTCAACGCTTTCCTCGCCTGTTTCAGGGCTATGAAAGCATCCCCGGGCTGACATGGCCGACCACGACGTTTTCCGATGAAATGACTGTGTATCTGGGCCAGCGCAAAGTGGTGTTGAAACATCTGGGCCGTGCCCATACAGCGGGTGATATCGTGGCATGGGTTCCTGATGACGGGGTGATGTTTACCGGCGATATTGTTGAATATCATTCGGCCTGTTATTGCGGCGATGGCCATTTTGAAGATTGGGGTGTGACGCTGGACGCCATAAAATCCTATGCGCCGCGCGCCATCGCGCCGGGGCGGGGCGATGCCTTGATTGGCAGCGAAATGGTTAATGCCGCCATTGAAAATACCCGTGATTTTGTCGCAAGCACCTATGCGCCGGCGGTGCAAGTGGCGGCGCGCGGTGGCACCTTAAAACAAACATGGGATGCAGTGCGCGCCGCTTGCGACGAAAAATTCGGCGATTATGCGATTTATGAACATTGCCTGCCCTTTAACGTGGCGCGCGCCTTTGACGAGGCCCGCGGCATCGACACACCCCGCATCTGGACCGCCGAGCGGGATCTGGAAATGTGGGCAGATTTGCAGGGATGACATGACCAAAATTTTCGAAAAACCGCTTTACCCTTACCAGCCCAATCCTGATCAGGAACCGGGGCCGCGCCAACGCCACCCGGTGGTGATTATCGGCGCGGGGCCGATCGGGCTGGCGGCCGGCATTGATCTGGCTCAACAGGGCATTGCGGTGGTGATTGTCGATGATAATGATCGCGTTAGCTTTGGGTCTCGTGCCATATGTTTTGCCCAGCGCCCGCTGGAAATTCTTGACCGGCTGGGCTGTGGCGCGGCCATGGTTGACAAGGGCGTGGTGTGGAATAAAGGCAAGGTTTTCTTTGATACAAACGAGATTTACGATTTTGATCTGCTGCCGGAAAGCGGCCATAAGCACCCTGCATTTATCAACCTCCAGCAATATTATTTCGAGGAAATCATGGTGCAGCGGCTGTTTGAATTGCAAGCCGGCGGTGCGCCAATTGAAATTCGCGGCCAAAATAAAGTGACAGCCATTGGCACCCATCCCGACCACGTAGTGCTGGAAATCGACACCCCCGAGGGACCATATAATCTGGAGGCCGATTGGATTATTGCAGCCGATGGTGCAAATTCTGCCAGCCGCCAGATGCTGGGGCTGGAATTTGAGGGCCGGGTGTTCGAGGATAATTTCCTGATTGCCGATGTGATTATGCAGGCGGATTTTCCGTCCGAGCGCTGGTTCTGGTTTGATCCGCCTTTTAATCGCGGCCAATCTGCATTGCTGCACAAACAGCCCGATAATGTCTGGCGGATTGACCTGCAACTGGGGCCGGATATTGACAAGGAAAAGGAAATTCTGCCTGAAAATGTTATCCCGCGTTTGAAAACCATGCTGGGCGAGGATGCCGAATTTGCGCTGGAATGGGTGTCGATTTACACATTCCAGTGCCGCCGCATGCAGGATTTTCGCCACGGGCGGGTGTTTTTTGCCGGGGATGCGGCGCATCAGGTTTCACCATTCGGGGCGCGCGGGGCCAATTCCGGCCTGCAAGACAGCGAAAATCTGGCGTGGAAATTGCGCATGGTTATTAATGGAGATGCGCCCGACAGCCTGCTGGATAGCTATAGTTCCGAGCGGGTTTTGGCGGCGGATGAAAACATTCTGAATTCCAGCCGCTCTACCGATTTTATCACGCCGAAATCCGAGATCAGCAAACTGTTTCGCGATGCGGTGCTGGGTCTTGCACAACAGTTTGAATTTGCGCGCCCACTGGTTAATTCGGGGCGGCTTTCGGTGCCTTGTATCTACGATGGTTCAACGTTAAACGGATTTAACGAGGCAAAATTACCATACATCACCCGCCCCGGCGCGCCGGCAATTGATGCGCCGATAAAGGATGGCTGGCTGCTGGGGCAGCTTGGTGACCGGTTTCAGGTATTGGCGATCGGTTTGCAGGTTGACCCCGTTGACGAGGTTGAGGTTCTGCA
>JAKITE010000030.1 GCA_021648225.1 Paracoccaceae bacterium | reverse complement strand
ATTCTGCCAGCGGTTTGACCCGTTTACCCAGCGCATCACCCTGATAGGTAAAGGCCAGCTCGGCCCCTTGTTCGTGGCACATGCGGGCAATGCCCCATGCAATGGATTTGTTATTGGCGACACCCATTATCAGGCCGCGTTTCCCACTCATTAGTCCCGAGCCCATGTTTGCCCCTTTTGTTTTTGTTGATTTTCACAAAGCCTAAAGGAATGCGCTTGCGGCTTCAAGAATGTTTGCGCGATACTGCAAAAACAAGCGTTCAGGGGGTATCTATGACAAATCCTAATAAAACCGGTATTTTTGCAGGCGATGATCCTTTTGAAATTGCCCGCGCCTGGCTGGCCGAGGCTGAACAATCGGAACCTAATGACCCAAATGCAATGGCGCTGGCCACGGTTGACGCGGACGGCATGCCAAATACGCGCATGGTTCTGCTAAAAGATATCGGCGCGGATTGTTTTACATTTTATACCAATTACAACAGCGCCAAATCGGTTGAAATATTGGGCAATGGAAAATGCGCTTTTGTGATGCACTGGAAATCCTTGCGCCGACAGGTGCGGGTGCGGGGCTTGGCGACCAAAGAAGACGGGCCGGAGGCGGATGCCTATTTTGAATCGCGCAGCTTGCAAAGCAAACTTGGCGCATGGGCATCATATCAATCCCAGCCGCTGGAATCGCGTGGTGCGCTGATAAAACGGGTGGCGGGGGTTTCGCTGGCGCATGGGTTAAAACCTAAACGGCCGCCATTCTGGGGCGGATTTCGCATTATTCCGCTGGAAATCGAATTCTGGGCAGATGGAAAACATCGTTTGCATGATCGTTTCAGGTGGCAAAGAGCCATACCGGATTCTCCTTGGGATGTATCGCGCCTTAACCCTTAAGACATTTTTCGGGAAAAATGGCCAAAAAGTGGTGAAAATCCGCCTAAATTGTGACAAATCACTTATGTCAGGCTTGCTTACGCTTGATTCCTGAACCTATAGTGCAGGTGCGTGGCGGCAGCAGTTCAGTTTGATTGTGTGATGATTGGCCTATCTTACGCGTTTGAAAAAGTAACCTGACGGGGACATATGATAAAAGGCCGAGTTAAGTGGTTTGATGCCGCAAAAGGATACGGGTTTGTAGTCGCACAGGACACAGACGGGGATATCCTGCTTCATGCAAATGTATTGCGAAATTTTGGACGCGGTTCGGTGGCCGAGGGCGCTGAAATTGTGTTTTCGGTTCAGGAAACCGAACGGGGCCGTCAGGCTGCCGAGATTTTTGAAATTCATGCCCCCATCGAAACCGCAGGAGAATCGTTTGTTTCGGAAAACGCGATTCCCTTGCCCGATGTCGAAGGCGTTGCCTTGGCTCCGGCGCGGGTCAAATGGTTTGACAAGGCCAAAGGGTTCGGGTTTGCCAACACTTTTGGCAGTTCCGAAGATATTTTTTTACATATGGAAGTCATGCGCCAATACGGGTTTTCCGATCTATCCCCGGGCGAGGCAATTACCGTGCAGGTGGTTGATGGCCCGCGCGGGCGTATGGCGGGGTCGCTTTATTCATGGGACAAACCGGTAAATGGTTCAACCTAGTATATTAGGGGCCTGCCTGGCGACGATTGCCAGCCTTGCTGCGGGCAGCGTTTTGGCGCTGGATTGTAATGTTGGGCAGCTAGATATTAAAAACGGCGATAATATTTCGCGTTTTTCCGTCGAAATTGCCGATACATTCGAATCCCGCGCCACCGGGTTGATGAACCGCGATTATATGGCGCAATTTGCCGGAATGCTGTTTATCTATGATACCGAAAAAACGGTTTCCTTCTGGATGAAAAACACCCTTATTCCGCTGGATATGTTGTTTATTGATGAAACCGGCGTGGTTTTACGCATTCATGAAAACGCCATTCCGCTGGATCTGACCCAGATTCCGGGCGGGGACGGGGTTCAATATGTGTTGGAAATCAATGGTGGCATGGCCTCTATGCTGAATTTAACCCCCGGCGCGCAGATCAAACATCCGGAAATTGACGCGGATCTGGCAATCTGGCCTTGTGATGAAAATAATTGAAATTAGCGCTTTTCATTTCGCACGAACCCCATTAGATCAGCCCTTGTCGGGGCGTGGCGCAGCCTGGTAGCGCGGCGGTTTTGGGTACCGTAGGTCGGAGGTTCGAATCCTCTCGCCCCGACCATTTACAGCATTTCCGGTTCATATTGAATTTACTTCAACACGAACGGAAAACGCTTTAACCAAGAAGAATGATGGTTATTCATAAGCAAATTTTCTGATACTGTTACTATTGCTGATGTCGGCAGCAATTCAGATCTGGTTACCGATTTTCGGGGATGAACCCTATTTTACCTCTTGGGGGCTGACCCCGTCATGGGGGTATTATGACCATCCCGGCCTGATCGGCTGGATTTCAACCGCTATTATCAAGCTGGAAAACCTGCTTGGCATTGTCAATCACGGGATTTTACACCGTGTTTTCATGTTGTTGCTTGGGGTTGTTACCGTGGTTTTGTTGGCAAAATACCTTGGCCGGCATATGGATGGCCAGCCGATGGTGTTGTTGCTGGGCTTTGCTGCTTTGCCCACATCCATGGTGGTTTTTAATGTTTTCTTTAACGACACGGTTCTGGCGGTCACCCTGCTGGTATTTTTGATCTTTACCGAAAAAGCATATTCGGACAGCCGCTGGAACTGGGCGGCGATTATTTTGGCAGGCGGGGCGTTCGGGGCTTCGTTATTGTTGAAATACTCAGCAGGCATATTCTATCTGGCTGTGGTTGGTTATTTGCTGGTATCCCCACAAGGGCGACAGTTTTTGTTCGGGAAATTTGCGGTAATTTCAGTTATTGCCGGGGTGATTTTCTTGCAGAATGTTTATTGGAATTATCAAAATTGCAGCGTTAATTTTGCCTTTAATTTTGCCTTTCGTCGCATCGAGGCCGATATGATCGGGCTGGTGCATGTTTAGCTGATATTACTGATCGTGCTTGGCCCGGCGCTGTTTTTTATTCTGCGCACAATCTATTCTACGCCGGCAAAAATCGGTTTTTTTTACCGGTGTTTTGATTGCGGCTGTGTTGCTTACCTCATTTTATGGCATTTCACGGGGCACTTTCCGGTTAAACTGGGGGGTGCCGTTTTTATCGCTGGGAATATTGGCCTGCGCAGAGCTGTTAAGCCAAACACAGGTGAAAAAACTGCGAAACTGGAGCTTTGGATTTTTGCTTGTTTCCATGGTGCCGATTCTAACCGTGTTTTATCTGGACCAGAACGGCCAAAAACCGCTGGACAGGTTTTTGGATCAAGCATCGATTGCCCAGGTTGATCTGGAAATGGATATGGCGGATCAATCGCTAATTGATGCCATCAGGCCATTGGCCGAGGGGCGCGTGGCCGCAACATCCCTATATGGTATGAGCGCATTGCTGCAAAATTACGGCTTTGACGAGGTAACCGTATTCAGCGCTTCGGTTTTTGGCCGTAATGATGATATTTTCACCGATTTCAGACAATATGACGGGCGTGATTTTATCCATATTCCTGCGGATGCCAAAAACGAAGCGCCGGTGTTGGCGCAATTCTTTACCAATATTGAAATCATAAATATTGCGGCAAACCGCCAGACCCATTCGGTGTTTGTTCTGGAAGGGTTTAATTTTGAAAGCTATCGGCAACAGATGATTCTACCTGTTTTGGCCAAATTCTATGATCAATCGTCTTTTCCGGCGGGGCGCTGTTACATGGATAAATATCGTTAACAGATTCGCAAAAAGCAGACTGATTCTATCAGCGCAACCTGACAACCGCTCAGGGTTAGCATTAACCATGACACTAACGCTTTTGAAAACTCACAGTAATTTTGCCTCTGGTATTTGTTACCAAATCCTTAACGGGTTTTTCAGCCATCGGGTGCGGCGGCCGGGGCTGATTTTTGCGGGGCTGATATTTTTTACGTCAACCAAAATATCTGCAAAAATTGTAAAAAAATCCATTGACCTGCGCCTGCAAAATGCCGCACTTAGTGGTATCAGCGGTTTGCACCACTATATATAGTGCTAATCAAAAATTGTAAAAATATAAACGTTACGGGTGAATTGTGCGGTTTTGTGCAATGCCCAAGTGGATTCGACCCTTTCATTAAGGGGGGGCGGCAAAAGATTAAAAGGACTTGGCAGGATGAAATTTGATCGTAAATTTACCTCGGTGAAATCAGGCGCATATGGCGCCATGGAATTTACCAATAAAACCTCGGAAATCCGTAATCCGGATGGCACAATTGTTTTTCACCATGAAAACATCGAAGTTCCCGCCGGTTGGAGCCAGGTTGCGTCTGATGTTTTGGCGCAGAAATATTTCCGCAAGGCCGGCGTTCCGGCGGCGGTAAAAGCTGTCAAAGAAAAAGGCATCCCCGAATTTCTTTGGCGCTCGATCCCCGATGATGCGAAACTGGCTAAACTACCCGAATCTGAACGGTTTGTCGGCGAATCCTCGGCCAAGCAGGTGTTTGACCGTTTGGTCGGCGCCTGGACCTATTGGGGATGGAAGGGCGGCCATTTCACCACCGAGGCCGACGCCAAGACTTATTCTGACGAAATGCGGTTTATGTTGGCCAGCCAGATGGCCGCGCCCAATTCTCCGCAATGGTTTAATACCGGCCTGCACTGGGCTTATGGCATTGATGGGCCGGCCCAAGGGCATCATTATGTGGATTATCAAACCGGCAAGCTGACCAAATCGGTTAATTCCTATGAACATCCACAGCCCCATGCCTGTTTCATTCAATCGGTCAAGGATGATCTGGTGAATGAAGGCGGCATCATGGATCTGTGGACCCGCGAGGCGCGGTTGTTCAAATACGGGTCCGGCACCGGCACCAATTTTTCCAGTTTGCGGGCTGCCAATGAAACCCTGGGTGGCGGCGGGAAATCTTCCGGCCTGATGTCATTCCTGAAAATCGGTGACCGCGCCGCTGGGGCGATCAAATCCGGTGGCACCACGCGGCGCGCCGCGAAAATGGTGATTGTCGATGTCGATCACCCCGATATTGAAGAATTCATTAACTGGAAAGTGATTGAGGAACAAAAAGTTGCTTCGCTGGTTGCGGGTTCCAAAATCCACGAACAACAGCTGAACGAGATTTTTGGCGCGATCCGGGTCTGGGACGGGGCTGAAGAAGCCGCTTTTGACCCAAAGAAAAATCCGGCCCTGAAAAAGGCGATTATTTCGGCGCGTAAATTTATGATCCCCGAAACCTATGTTAAGCGGGTGCTGCAATATGCGGCGCAGGGCTTTACCGGCATTGAATTTCCGACCTATGACACCGATTGGGATAGCGATGCTTATCTGAGCGTTTCTGGACAAAATTCAAATAATACGGTGCGGGTCACCGATGCATTTTTGCAAGCCGTAAAAGACGATGCCGATTGGGAATTGTTGCGTCGCACCGATGGCGGCGTTGCCAAAACCATCAAAGCCCGCGATTTGTGGGATGATGTCGGCCATGCGGCATGGGCCAGTGCTGACCCCGGCATCCAGTATCACGATACCATCAATGCGTGGCATACTTGCCCCGAAGATGGCGAAATTCGCGGTTCAAACCCTTGTTCCGAATATATGTTTCTGGATGATACCGCCTGTAATCTGGCCAGCATGAACCTGCTGACATTTTTGAAAAACGGGGTGTTTGACGCAAAATCATACATGCACGCGACGCGGTTATGGACAGTAACGCTGGAAATCTCGGTTTTGATGGCGCAATTTCCATCAGCCGAGATTGCCGAGCGAAGCTATAAGTTTCGCACGCTCGGACTTGGCTATGCCAATATCGGCGGTTTGCTGATGAACCTTGGCTTTGGCTATGACAGTGACGAGGGCAGGGCGCTGACCGGTGCGTTGACCGCCATTATGACCGGTGTTTCTTATAAAACCTCGGCTGAAATGGCCGCAGAACTGGGGCCTTTCCCGGGCTATGCCAAAAACGCCGAACATATGTTGCGGGTGATGCGCAACCATAAACGCGCTGCCTATGGCGAGACCGCTGGCTATGAGGGCCTTGCCGTGCCGCCTGTGCCGCTGGACCATGATAACTGCCCTGACGGGGCGCTGATCAATCTGGCCCATCAGGCGTGGGATGACGCATTGGAAATGGGCGAAAAACACGGGTTTAGAAACGCGCAGGTTTCGGTGATTGCCCCGACCGGCACCATTGGTTTGGTGATGGATTGTGACACAACAGGCATTGAGCCTGATTTTGCCTTGGTGAAATTCAAAAAGCTGGCGGGTGGTGGTTATTTCAAAATCATCAACCGTTCGGTGCCTGCCGCGCTGGCAAATCTGGGATATTCATCCGCTCAGGTTGAGGAAATGATCGCTTATGCGGTTGGTCACGGGTCGCTTGGCAATGCGCCGGGCATTAATACCACCAGCCTTTTGGGGCACGGGTTTGGCGAGGAAGAACTGGCCAAGATCGAAGCAGCGCTGGCATCTGCCTTTGACATCCGGTTTGTGTTTAACCAATGGACGCTTGGCGCTGATTTTTGCACCGGCACATTGGGTATTCCCACCGAAAGGCTGAATGACCCGAGCTTCGATCTGCTGGATCATCTTGGTTTCAGCAAAGAACAGGTCAGTGCCGCCAACCAGCATGCGATTGGCACCATGACCCTTGAGGGCGCGCCGTTCCTCAAGAAAAAGCATTATACCGTGTTTGATTGCGCCAATATCTGCGGCAAAACCGGCAAACGCTATCTGTCGGTGGACAGCCATATCAAAATTATGGCCGCCGCCCAGAGCTTTATCTCCGGTGCGATTTCAAAAACCATCAATATGCCCAATGATGCCACAATTGAAGATTGCAAAGCTGCCTATGAAAGCAGTTGGGCGCTGGGGATCAAGGCCAATGCGCTGTATCGTGATGGTTCCAAGCTTAGCCAGCCATTATCATCGGCCCTGATTGACGATGATGATCTGGAAGATGCATTGGAAGACGCCCCTGCGGGCGATAAAGCCATGGTTCTGGCCGAGAAAATCGTTGAGAAAATCGTAGTAAAAGAAGTGGCGCGGGGCCGTATAAAACTACCGCAACGCCGCAAAGGCTATACCCAAAAGGCCATTGTTGGCGGCCATAAGGTTTATCTGCGCACCGGCGAATACGAAGACGGCACCTTGGGCGAGATTTTCATCGATATGCACAAGGAAGGCGCTGCCTTTCGTGCCATGATGAACAATTTTGCCATCGCCATTTCGGTGGGCCTGCAATATGGCGTGCCGCTGGATGAATATGTTGATGCATTTACCTTTACCCGCTTTGATCCCGCCGGAATGGTGCAGGGCAATGACAGCATCAAATCTGCTACCTCAATCATTGATTATATTTTCCGCGAGCTGGCGATTTCATATCTTGATCGCACGGACCTGGCCCATATCAAACCCGAAGGCGAAAGTTTTGACAGCCTTGGGCGCGGCGAAGAAGAGGGCAAAGCCAATGTTGGCGAGCCATCCGATAGTGCAGCCAGTTCGTTGGAGATGATCCGGCAGCTATCCTCGACCGGCTACCTTCGTTCCAGATTGCCGCAAGGTATCAGCGGGTTATCAAGCGAAGTTCAAGTAATAAAAACAACCGAAACCGCCACATTGGCGGTGATGGATGACCGCACCAAAGCAAAGATGCAAGGCTATGAGGGTGACCCTTGTGGTGAATGTGGTAACTTTACTTTGGTGCGCAACGGAACCTGCATGAAATGCAACACCTGTGGGGGGACCTCCGGGTGTAGCTGATTGCAGACAGGGGGGAGTGCCGTTCTGCTCGGCGCTTCCTTGCATTCAGGCCGCAGGCAAAACAAACCGAGCGGTTAACGATGAGCCTGAAATGCGAGACTTGGGGGGATGGTTTTACCATCCCCCTTTTTTTATTCCGCCAGCAATTGTAAAACGCTTTCCCCCAAAGGCACATCAATCGATTGGCGCAATGCATATCGCGCCCGGGAAATCCGTGACATGGCGGTACCAAGCGGCAGGTCAAGCATTTCGGCAATTTGTGAATAGCTGTGGCCGCCCCCGACAAGGCTCAATATTTCTTGGTGTGCAGGGGTAAGCGTATTTATTCCGGCCAATACCTGCTGGCAGAAAAGCTTTTGTCCGGGGCTGCTTTGTGGGTCAACCGGTTCTAATTCGGCATCATTGCCTTGATCGCGCTGCTTTTGGCGCAAAAAATCATTGTGCAGGTTTCGCATGATTGAAAACATATATTTCTGCATATCTTCAATCTGGCTCAATTTACCTTGACGGTTAAGCATACGCTCGGTGGTTTGCTGCACCAGCTCCTCGGCGGTATCTGCCTTGTCGCTCAGGTAATGCGCATAGCGTAAAAGGTCGGGATGCAAATCGTTAATGGCACTGGAAAGGGCGTTATTCATGGCCGTTTCTCCCATCTGTTTGAGCTGTGAAGATGGTCTAAAACTTGGCTGGTAACAAGCTGGCGGAAACCGGCCTAGCAGTATCCGGCCTATGTTTTTAACGAAAAACCGGCGAGAACACGCCCAAAAATGGCAAAGCCTAGCGGGATGTCGCGCAAAAGCCCAAAGGCAAAAACCGGCAGGGAATAATTTCTTTGCTGCTGCGTCTCTAGGGGGGAAGGCTGAAGCATTTTAGCTTTCCGGGCGTTGATGCCCGTCAATTATATGGAGAAGACACATGAAAAAGATTTTACTCACATCGGTTACAATTCTTGGATTTGCCAGTGCTGCACTCGCCTTTGACGAAGGTATGGACGCCGATAATGACGGCGTGCTCTCCGAATCCGAAATGGTGGCGGCATATCCGGACCTGACAAGGGAAATTCTGGATGCGGTTGATACCGACAATGACGGCAATGTCAGCCTCGAAGAATGGACCATTGCAACCGAAAGCGGTTTGCTTGGTTAAAGGCTGAAACCATGCCTCTCTTTTGGCCCCTTGCTTTGGTGCAGGGGGCCTTTTTTATTTCTGCACGGCCAATATCAGATGCCGCGCGCCATGGCTGCCACACCGGTGCGGGCGATGTCTGTCAGGCCAAGCGGGCGCATCAAATCTGTAAAAGCATCTATTTTTTCGGGGGTTCCGGTGATTTCAAACACAAAGCTGCTTAGGGTGCTATCCACCACGTTTACCCGAAAAATATCGGCCAAGCGCATGGCTTCGACCCGTTTATCGCCGCTACCGTTGACTTTTAGCAAGGCCATTTCGCGCTCCACCGAGGGGCCTTCAACCGTCAGGTCGTTAACTTCGTAAACCGGAATGATCAGACCAAGCTGGGCTTTGATTTGTTCAATCACCGCCGGGGTGCCGGTGGTAACAATGGTAATACGGGATTTACGGCCCTCGGTATCAATCTCGGCCACGGTCAGGCTGTCGATGTTATAGCCGCGCCCGGAAAACAACCCGATGACCCGCGCCAGAACACCGGCTTCGTTATCGACCAGAACCGTCAGCGTGTGGGTTTCCAGCAATTCATCCAGCGGGTTTTTCAGGTCATAGGCGCTTTTGCGGCTGGCACCTTGTTTTAGATGTAGGGCGGTCATGGTGGTCTCCTGATGGTTTAGGGTTTTGCCCAGCTATTCGCTGGCAGATATGCGTAATTGATCGGGGGGGGGCAGTTGAATGCGGCCATCCACCGGTAATTTATGGCGGTTTTTGATAAACCGGTTCAGCAGCGGCGCAAATTCAATGCTAATGGCTTTGGCGTCGGATTTGGCCATATCGGTCAGATACCTTTGCCGCTTGCCTTTGTTAAACTGGGTAAAGCGGTTATTCAGCACCACATGGGCGATCTGTTCGGCATCGCCGACGATTTGCAACTGGTCAAGAATGCGTTGCGCGGTTTTGACGGTATCAAAGGCCACATCATCATAACAAAGCGGCAGGGTTCCCGGCAAGCGCAGCCATGCGGTCAGGCTGTCACACTGGTTACGAATACCTTTTATGGCGTCCTCCAGCGTTTCAATCTCGGCAAAAGCGACCGAGCCTTTGGCGCGAGATTTGGCACCATGGTCCATCATCGACAGGGCAATATCGCGTGGATCACGGTATACCGCATGGGCCAGCGCGTGGCCCGATTGCACCATTTTGACCACTGACGGATTGGGCCGGTTATGGGATTTTAGCGCAATCGGATAGCCCAGATCATCGACCAGCCGCATCATTTCATCGGCTTGATCCTCCGAGATATTCTGCACAAAATTGATCTTTTTGGCTTTTTCAATCGCCGAAAGATTAAAGCGCGGTTGTGGATAGCCGGCCAGATCCAACGCAGTGCGCGCCAGATGAAACGCCATCGTAGAGCCAGCCTTGGTGATGCTATAGCTGAAATAGATTAAGGGCTTCATGAGGTTAGACCGTTACCGAACCACTGTCACCTGTCGCACCCTCGGTTGTATCATCGCCCATCAGCATTTCATTATGGGCTTTGCCGGCGGGAATCATCGGGAAACAGTTTTCGTGCTTTTCCACCAGACAATCCATAATTACAGGGCCGTCATAATCGATCATTTCCTGAATGGCATCATCCAGATCGGCCGGGTTATCCACCCGAATGCCCTTGGCGCCAAAGGCTTCGGCCAGCTTGACAAAATCTGGCAGGGATTCCGACCAGCTGGAGGAATACCGTTCGCCATGCAGCAATTGCTGCCATTGGCGTACCATGCCCAAGCGCTCATTATTCATGATAAACTGTTTGACGGGGGCTTTATATTGCACCGCCGTGCCCATTTCCTGCATGTTCATCAAAAACGAGGCATCGCCGGCCACGTTAATCACCAAGGCATCAGGGTGGGCGATTTGCACACCAACCGAGGCGGGCAAGCCATAGCCCATGGTGCCAAGCCCGCCCGAGGTCATAAACCGGTTCGGGTCTTCAAAGCCTAAAAACTGCGCGGCCCACATCTGGTGTTGGCCAACTTCGGTGGTAATATACCGGTCATGGCCCTTGGTCAGGGCCTCCAACCGTTGCAAGGCGTATTGCGGTTTGATGACGGTATCGGAATTGCGATAGGTCAGGCATTTGACATTGCGCCAGCCCTCGATTTCCGCCAGCCAGTCTTTGACCGCCGCCGAATTTGTTTTACGACCGCGTGATTTCCAGACCTTTAAGATGTCTTCCAGAATATGGCCAACATCGCCGATGATCGGACATTCAACATGGATGATTTTATTGATGCTCGACGGGTCGATATCAATATGCACCTTATAGCTGTCAGGGCTGAACGCATCGGTGCGCCCTGTGATGCGATCGTCAAACCGCGCGCCAACGCAAAGCATAAAATCGCAATCATGCATGGCGTTATTGGCCTCATAGGTGCCGTGCATGCCCAGCATTCCCAACCAGTTATCGCCCGATGCCGGATAAGCGCCAAGCCCCATCAAGGTAGAGGTGATCGGAAAATTGGTGCTGGCCACAAGTTCGCGCAGCAACTGGCTGGCGCCGGTGCCTGAATTGATAACGCCGCCGCCGGAATAGATGATCGGACGTTTGGCTTGTTCCAATGCTTCAACCGCGCGGGTGATGGCGTCTATGTCGCCTTTGACCTGCGGGTTATAATGGCCCTTGGGGGCCTTGGTTTTGGGCGTATATTCCGCACGGGCGAATTGCACATCCTTTGGAATGTCAACCAAAACCGGCCCTGGACGGCCCGAGGTGGCTACATGGAAGGCCTGATGAATGGTTGCGGCCAGATCGGCAGTGTCTTTGACCAGCCAGTTATGTTTGGAACAGGGGCGGGTGATGCCCACCGTGTCGGCCTCCTGAAAGGCATCATTGCCGATCATAAAGGTTGGCACCTGACCCGACAAAACAATCATCGGGATACTGTCCATTAAGGCATCGGTCATGCCGGTAACCGCATTGGTGGCACCGGGACCAGAGGTTACCAGCACCACACCGGGTTTTCCGGTTGAACGGGCGTAACCTTCGGCGGCATGGGTCGCGCCTTGTTCGTGGCGCACAAGAATGTGGCGGATTTCATTTTGCTGGAACAGCTCGTCATAAATCGGAAGCACAGCACCGCCGGGATACCCAAAGACGGTATCGACGCCTTGGTCTTTCAAGGCTTCGATAACTATTTTTGCACCGGTCATTTCCGACATTTTACTTCTCCGTTTATGATTCTGTGTTGGCAAAAAAAAACCCCCGATTTTCGGAGGTCGATGCAAAACTGGTTCAAAACCTTAGGTTTCAACCGTCCCGCATCGGGCAAATACCACCACTAGAATTTTAATTTTATGTTTCATAGGATGATTTTAATTGGGTGGTTTCCCGAGGTCAACGCGAAAGTGAAAATTTTATTACATAAATTGCTAAAAAAATTGCGATTTGTTTCAATTTTGCCTGAAAACTGCGCTGAAAATAATTTGCTGAACGTAAGTCGCCGGATTTGTCGCCTTAAAAGGGTTAAACAGGTTTTTTTGTTTTAACGGTTGGCATACGCCGCCCGGAGCGCTAGCGTATCGGCACTTATTCGATCTGCTTGGCCAAAAGGTCAAAGCAAATATCTGGGAGGAATTAAATGGATCGTCGTTCTTTTATCACCAAAGCTGCACTTGGTGGCACCGCTGCTGTTGCTGCGGGCACTTTGGCTGCACCTGCTTATGCGCAGGGCAACCGCACGCTGACTATGGTAACATCATGGGGCCGTGGCCTTGCCGGTGTTTTTGACGCGGCACAACATGTTGCCGACAGCATTACCGCAATGTCCGATGGCACATTGAACATCGAAATCAAAGCTGCTGGCGAACTGGTTGGCGCGTTTGAAGTATTTGACGCGGTTTCATCCGGTCAGGCTGATATGTATCACGCTGCTGATTATTACTTTGTTGGCCAGCATCCGGCTTATGCCTTCTTTACGTCCGTGCCGTTTGGCATGGCTGCGCAAGAATTGGTAAACTGGTATCACCATGGCGACGGCCGCAAATTCCACGACCAACTGGGCGAGGTTTTTAACCTGAAATCCTTCTTGGCCGGTAACACTGGCGCACAGGCGGGTGGTTGGTTCCACAAGGAAATCAACTCTGCCGAAGATTTCAACGGTTTGAAATTCCGTATGCCGGGCCTTGGTGGTCAAGCATTGGGCAAGCTGGGCGCATCGGTTCAGAACCTTCCGGGTTCCGAAGTGTATCAAGCATTGGCATCTGGCGCGCTGGACGGCACCGAATGGATCGGCCCATGGGCTGACGAAGTAGCCGGTTTCCAGGAAATCACCAAAATCTATTACACTGCCGGTTTCCACGAGCCGGGCGCTGGTCTGTCGCTTGCAACCAACCTCGAAGTTTTCAACGAGCTTTCACCAGCGCATCAGAAAATCATCGAAATTGCGTCGGCTGAATGCCATCAGTGGAGCCTTGCCCAGTTCCTGAACAATAACGGTGCAGCGTTGAAACGTCTGGTTTCCGAAGGCGTGCAAATCCGTGAATTCAACGACGGTGTCTGGGATGCGTTTGGTGCTGCTTCCAACGAAGTGCTTGACGGATATATGGATGATGCATTGTTTGCTGAAATCCGTGCATCCTATAATGCGTCCATGTTGGAATCTTCGGCCTGGATACAGAATGCCGAAGGCACATATCGCACACAGCGTGACCGCATTCTGGGTAGTTAACCCCTGACTGCAAATTATTCGCGTCCGCCCAATTTGGGCGGGCGCGCTATTTTTGGCCCTTCATTCGAGAGTTGACATATGGCAGGCGCGCTTGGCTGGTTCTTTACCCAAATCTGGATGGGATTCGTAAATTTCTTTACCGCAGTTACCAACCCGTCATCATGGTTGGACTGGTCCGATAAAGAGGCCGTAATCCGGTTTATCTATTACGGCGCATCCATAGAATTTTTGTTTGTTGTCATAGATTTATTTCTTGTAATTACCGTAATTGGCCTGTTCAAACGCAAATTCCTTTGGCTGGTTGTTCGAATTATCGAGGGCTTTTCCAACGGGATTGGCCGGTTTTTTGCCTGGGCGGGGCTGATTATGGTGCTGCAACAGGTGATGATTGTATTTCTGCAACGCATTTTTCGGGTATCCGAAATATCGATCGGCCCGTTCGGGGCGGTTTTCACCAAAGACCTGAGCTGGTTTGGTGAAGAATTGAAGCTGTATAACGCCATGGTGGTGGCCTTGGTCTGTGCCTATACATTTGTGCAGGGCGGCCATGTTCGGGTTGATCTGTTTTATTCCCGTGTCAGTTTCCGGTTCAAACGCGGCATTGATATGTTCGGCTCGTTGTTTTTCATCATGCCAACCATGTTTCTGATCTGGCTTTATGGCTGGTTCTTTATGTGGCGGCATCTGGTAACGCCAAAATTCTCTGCGTCTGAATCGCTGGAAAAAATGATGCGCAAGGCCAGTTTTCTTAAGGAAAACATTGAAACCATCGGGTTTTCACCCAACGGCTTTAACGCCTATTTCCTGTTCAAGGTGCTGCTGGTTTCGTTTGCATTGATGATGATCGTGCAAGGCATCGGTTTCTTTTACCGATCCATGCTGGAAATGATTGAAGGCCCTGAATCCGAGGGTAAACACCTGGATAAAGATAAACTGAACGACGAGCTGGCGGAAACCGTCGCCGCAATACATTAAAGGGGCTTAAGGCATGTTATTTGGTTTAGATGGGGTCGAGGTCGGCCTGATTATTGTATTCACCAGCCTTTTCATTGGCATTATGTCCGGATTTCCGGTGGCATTTTCCATTAGCGGCGCGGCGGTTGCGGCATTCGGTATTCTGGCGGCGCTGGATAATTCAGGCGTGCTTTTGCATGCCGCAATTGATACCCGCAGCGAAGATTATGTAGCTTTGGTAAATAGCGGCATCGCGCGGGAATCGATTTCGATTTTCCGCTATCCTGACCTGCCAACCGCGGTTGGACCGCTGTTTGAAAATGGCTGGCAAGTGGCGATGGACCGCAATATTTCCTTTATTGTCAATCGCATGAATGAACGGGTTTTTGCTGGCCAATCCATTGAAACCCTGCTGGCGGTTCTGATGTTTGTGCTGATGGGCGTGACGTTGGAACGTTCGAAAATCGCCGAAGATCTGCTTACCACAATGGCGCGGGTGTTTGGCCCATTGCCTGGTGGCTTGGCGGTGTCGGTGGTTTTGGTAGGGGCATTTCTGGCGGCCTCAACCGGTATTGTCGGTGCAACTGTTGTGACCATGGGGCTGCTTTCGCTGCCGACAATGTTGCGCAATGGCTATTCGCCAGAACTGGCAACAGGGGTGATTGCGGCATCGGGCACATTGGGCCAGATCATTCCGCCTTCAATCGTGATTGTTTTGCTGGGTACTTTGGCTGGCGATCTTTATGCAGCAGCGCAGGAAAAATCGGCGCAAGCGCTTGGGTGTACCGATGCCTTGACCTATCTCGGTCATGCGGCGGTTCTTTCGGTGGGCACCTTGTTTAAGGCGGCATTGTTGCCCGGAATTATGCTGGCGTTTCTTTACGGGCTTTATGCCTTTGGTTATGCGCTTGTCTTTCCTCATAAAGCCCCGCCAATTGCGGTTACGCGCACCGAGAGCAGCCGTGAAGGGCGTGGCAAGCACCATGGCTTGATCTGGTTTCTCGGTGTTCCTGTTGGCATTATTGTTCTTGCCATCGGCATGGCCAGCTTTAACATTGCAGGCAATCAGACCATTACGGTTTTGTCGGTTGCCGATATTGGCGAACAACCTGAATTGCGCACCAATGTTTCCGAGCAGTGCCAAGCGGCAATGATTGATAAACACGGTATTGAGCTATGGGATGAATCAGTCGCCAAACGCGCCCAGATCGATGCCGCCGGCGGCACCCTTAGCCAGGCAGACCGTGAACGCACCCCTGAGCAAATGGAAGAAGTGCGCCAACAGATGATCGCGGATACTGCGCCAATCGGCACCGGCTTGCTAACACTTTTGGTGTTTTCCGCGTTGATTATGGCATCGGCTTTTGGCATTGCGCCATTGGCAGCTCGCAAACCGTTTGTGATTGGTGTGCTCGGCATACTGGCGGCAATTATGGTTGATGTGCTGTTCCTTGGACCCACCAGTTCTTCGGGGCGGGTGTTTCTTTTACAGGGCTTGCCTTTTGCGATGATCGCTTATGCGATAAGAAAATCAGGGCCGTTACTGGGCAAAAGCGAAGTCCTGAAAGTGGTGTTTCCGCCACTTGTGTTGATTATTGCGGTGCTTGGTTCCATTCTGGGCGGCATTACCAACCCGACACCGGCAGCGGCGCTTGGCGCGGCAGGGGCAATTTTGCTGGCGGCTTATCGCAAGCTTGGCGATGAACAGAAATCAGGCAAAGTGGTGATATGGGCCAGTTTTGCGTTGATGATCATGCTGTTGGTTGGTATTAATTTTGACCTGCGCACCGGCATTGACCGTGGCAGTGCGCTGTCGTGGAATTCGATCCAGAGCTGGATCGCCATTCTGGTGGCGCAAGCCGCCTATCTGGTGGCCATGGGCGGGTTGTTTTATGCTTGTTTTGTGTTGTGGCGCACCACGGTTCTTTCGCCGGTTGTGCGTGAAACTGCCAAGGTTACCTCGATGGTATTTGCCATTCTGATCGGCAGCCAGATGTTGAATCTGGTGATCATATCCTTTGGTGGTGAACATTATATTCAGCAATTCCTGCAATCCTTTGACGATGAAATGAAGGTGTTTCTGATCGTCATGGTGGTTTTGTTTATCCTTGGTTTTGTGCTGGATTTTCTGGAGATCATTTATATCGTGGTGCCGATTGTCGGGCCGGTTATTTATGGTGGCACCATGGATCCAAGCTGGGTTACCATCATGATTGCGGTAAATCTGCAAACCAGCTTTTTAACACCGCCCTTTGGTTTTGCGCTGTTTTATCTGCGCGGCGTTGCCCCCAAAGGCATCACGACGGGCCATATTTACCGAGGCGTTGTGCCGTTTGTCTTAATTCAGGTAGGTGGGCTGGCATTGCTTTGGTATTTCCCTTGGGTGGTGACCATTGTGCCAAATCTGCTGAGCTAGAAACAAATACCGGCGGTGCAAATATTTGCGCTGCCGGTGATTTAAGGGTCAGCCATGGGGCAAATGAATGGCCGCCACTTGTTCCGGGATCGGGTCATTTGGCATGATTTCATTGGAGCTGTTAAAATCAATCGGCTTCCATTGTCCGGCCTGAAAGGTCTCGAGCGGTTGAAATTTTGATTTATAATCCATTTTCGGGCTGTTTTGCACCCAATAACCCAGATAAACAAAAGGCATGTTCAATTCTTGAGCGATGCGGATGTGATCCAGAATAATATAGGTGCCAATGCTGTTGCGGGCCAATTCCGGTTTGAAAAATGAATAAACCATTGAAAGCCCGTCACTTAAACTATCAGTCAGGCAGACGGCAACCAATTCATCCTCCAGCGTGTATTCGACCAATTGGCTGTTTACGGGGGATTCCTCGATCATGGCGGCAAATTCTTCTACCTCCATACCGGCCATGCCGCCCTCGGCGTGGCGGCTTTCCAGATAGGTGGAGAATAAATCATAATGGGCTTCGGTTGCCCAAGGGCGTTTGATATTTCGCACCAGTTTGGCATTGCGGCGCAATACGCGTTTTTGAGATTTTGAAGGCGAAAAACCGGCAACCTTAACCCGGGCTGACTGGCAGGCACTGCAACTGCTGCAACTTGGCCGGTAAATTACATTTTGCGAACGGCGAAACCCTTGATGGGATAGCGCATCGTTCAATTCCAGTGCGGCGTAGCCATCAAGGGTGGTAAAAAGCTTGCGTTCTTCGCGATCAGGCAGATAGGGGCAGGGCTGGGGCGCTGTCACATAAAATTGCGGAGATACGGGAAGCGTGTGGCGCATTATCTGGTTTTTCCTTTGTTTGGCTTAGCCTAACAAGGAAAACATCAATTCGGCAAGCATATGTTGCCAAAAAGGGGCGGCGCACCGCCCCTGACCCTAGGCAAAGCCGGGGCTGTTACCAATATTTGTCGGGCCTTCGGGTTTTGTCGCCACAGGTGCCGGTTCCGGTGTTTCGTCAAAGCTTTGTTTGCTGCGATCATCCATAAACTGGTCAAACTCGGCTTTGTCCTTGGCGGCGCGCAGATTTTCCATAAAGCCGTTAAAGGCGTTTTGTTCATCCTGAAGACGTTTCAGGGTTTCTTCGCGGTAATTGTCAAAGGCGGTGTTTCCGGTGGATGAAAACCCGTGACGGCGGCGGCGGTGATTGCTGCATTTTCCCATGCGATTTGTTCCGATCATATAAAATAAGGTGATTAGGCCGATGGGCCAGAAAAAGATGAACCCGAGGATCATGGCAGCAAGCCATGCGCCTTTGCCGTGTCCGTCCAGCCAGTCCCGGGCGTTTGTCAGCCATTGTGCGGGCTTTGACATTTTTGCGTTCCTTTCATATGTAAATGCTTCTTACATTAACATATGTAGGCAGTCTGCGGCCATGGTCAAGGGTAATGTAAATGTTTTTTACATTATTCGGGTATGATGCCCAAACCGCGCAAATAAATGCCGGTGCCGCTTTCCAAAAGGTCTTCGGCAGAAAAGGGCGCGCGACCCCCCGGGGCGCCGCGCGCAAATAGTTCGACCACCCCGTGCGACATGGCCCAGATATGATGGCTGACCATTATTGCAGGCGGGCGTTCGGATGCAGGTAAATGGGCCAGCAGTTTTTCGGCAGCCAAGGTCATTACCGACATGGCGCGGGTGGAAACCGTGGTCAGGTCTGAATTACCGGTCAGGGAAATGCCTGATTCAAACATGGCGATATAATGGCCGGGATGGCGTTTGGCAAAAGCCAGATAGGCACGACCGACCTTTGAAAAAGCGCTAAGCGCCGTGGGCTGGCCATTATTATAGGCGTGTTCCAGCAGGTCGCCAAACAGGATATAGCCTTGGCGGGCGACCTCGGCGATCAGGTCTTCGCGGCCTTTGAAATGCCGATAAGGTGCAGCGGCCGAAACACCTGCCTGGCGCGCGGCCTCGGCTAGCGTGAATCCTTGCGGGCCTTTCTCGGTTATCAGGGCCAATGTCGCCTCGACCAAGGCCTGTTTCAGATTGCCATGGTGATAGGATTTGCGCGCATTGCTTTGTTCATTCATAGCCTAGACCTAAAGGGCAGGGCGGCAATAAACAAGGAAATCAATTGCCTTCAAACCCCATCAGTTTTGGTGTGCCACAGATTTTACTGTCGAATCCACTTAAGACAGTAGTGTCTTTTTCGGTGTAATCGAATTTGGAAAGCACCAGTTGTATTGCCGCCAGACGGGCGCGGCGTTTGTCATCGGAACGAATAACATTCCACGGCGATTCTTCGATATGGCTATGGGTGAACATCTCGGCGATGGCCGATGAATATTCATCCCATTTTGACAGGCCTTTGACGTCAATCATCGATAATTTCCAATGTTTCAGCCGGTCTTCCTCGCGGGCCAGAAACCGGCGCAATTGTTCAGCCCGACCAACCGTTAGCCAGATTTTAATCACGGTAATACCGTCCCGCACCAGCATTTGTTCAAAATTCGGCACTTGGCGGAAAAACCGGTCACGTTGGTCGTCGGTGCAAAAGCCGAATACTTTTTCAACCACGGCGCGGTTATACCAGCTGCGATCAAAAAACACGATTTCACCGGCTGAGGGCAGGTGTTGGATATAGCGCTGGAAATACCATTGGGATTGTTCCGCATCCGAGGGTTTGGCCAAGGCCACTACCCGAGCGCCGCGCGGGTTCAGGTTTTCGCGAAACCGTTTGATGGTGCCGCCCTTGCCGGCGGCGTCGCGGCCTTCAAACACAATGGCGATGCGCTGGCCGGTGGCTTTGACCCAGGATTGCAGCTTTACCAATTCAATCTGCAAACTATCATGGGAGGCGTCGTAATTTTTACGCTTCATGGGTTTTTTATGAGGGTAATTACGGCTTAAAATATCTTTTGAACCGGCATTTTGAATGGCTGCACGGATCGGTTCCGGTGCAATTTCAGCAAAATACCGGCTGATTTCGCCGTCAAAAGGTTTTTGTGCCATGGGGTTTCCTTTTAATTGAATAATGCTTGCGCCAGACCCTGTTTGTAAATCTGGCGTATTTTCATGCTGTCTACCACATGATGGCCGGTTCCGGCAGGGCGATAGGCATAATAAACGCTATTGGTTTTTGGGTCCACCAGCTGGCTGTTCAAGTCAAAATAGCGGATACCGTTTTGTTCGGATTTGGCTTTTAACATATGGTTAAAATCATCGCTGATGGTTTTGCGGGCTGCATAAGATGGATAGATTTCCAGCAATTTTTGCAATTCAGGGCTGTTGGTTTTGGTCGTGTCGCTTTTGCTTAAAATCTGTGACACATAATGCACAGATGTTTTATGGCTTTCCAGAACCGTCTGGTTAATACCTTTGATGATCGGGGTGGTTTTTGTGCGAAATGACAGGATGGTTTGTAGATATTTATCAATAATTTCTTCAAACAGAATATGGGGGTCAAAGGTCTCTGTGTTTTGCAGCCAGCGATAATACAGGCCCAGTTCCACATCCACCTGACCAAAAGCATAAACCGTATGGCTGCAATAATTGCGGTATTTTTTAACCAGCCGGTGGGTGGTGGAACGCAACGCCAGTGAGCTTTTTCGCCGCCCGAATCCGGTCATCGAGGCCCCGCGAATTTTGTGACAATACAATTTGCGTTCCACCCCGTTACCATCAACAAACGGCCCCAAAAGCGGATGGTTGAAAAAGCTGCGACAATGGGAATCACCAAGCAGCAACACGCCGTTGGTTGCGGTTTCATTGGCAGCATATTGGGGTTTGTGCTTTTTCGGCCAGAATTGCATTTATTTGGAATCCCCTTCCAGAATTTTGGTGATGTCGATATTTGTGGTCTGGTAAATCTGGTTGATCCAGTTGCCGTAAAGCAAATAACCATGGCTGCGCCACCGGTTTTCCGGCGGGTTTTTCGGGTTATCATCCGGGTAATAATTTATCGGTACATTGATCGGCGTGCCAGAGGCAGTATCGCGATCAAATTCATCCTTAAGCGAGGTGGAATCATATTCCAGATGGTTAAAAATATAGAGCGCACGACGGGCTTTGTCCTGAACCAGCCCGGGGCCGGTATCATCGGATTGAATAAGGGTTTCCAGCCCGCTGGCCTGTGCAATATCCTGACTGGTGTTTTCGGTCCAGCGGCTGACCGGCATGACAAAATCATCCGAAAACCCCCGCAAATACGGCGAGGTCGGTGCCAGATTTTTATGACGAAAACAGCCAAATGCTTTGTGATCCAGCATGCGTTTCGGCACGTTGTGAAAATGGTGGATCATCGCCATGCCGCCCCAGCAAACCCCGAAGGTCGACAGGACATTGGTCTGGGTCCAGTTCATCACCTCGACCATTTCATCCCAATAAGACACTTGTTCAAAAGGCAAATGTTCAATCGGCGCGCCGGTGATGACCAGCCCGTCAAACATCTGGTCTTTTATGGCCTGAAACGGCTGGTAGAATGCCTCCATATGTTGGGGGCTGGTATTTTTGCTTACATGTTCGGACATGCGGATCAGGGTTAGTTCAATCTGCAACGGGGTGGCGGCGATCAGGCGCGCGAATTGTAATTCGGTTTGTTCTTTTTTTGGCATCAGGTTCAACAACCCGATTTTAAGCGGCCGCACGTCTTGGCGCGCGGCGGTGTCGCTATCCATGACATTGACGCCCTCGTTGCGCAAAATATCAAAAGCGGGCAGATCATCGGGGAGTTTGATAGGCATGGTTAATTCCGCTCTATTGCTATGGCGATCAGGTCGTTGAAATCAGCGGCGTCGCGAATGGCCCGAACCTCGGCGGCCTCCACCGTGACGCCCCAGTTTTTGGCAATGGCCGCATAGCGGGGCAGGCGGCTTTGTAGCAATTCGCCAAAGCCCCAGCGGATGAAATCATCAGGGTCAACGCCGGTTTCATCGCAATTGTTGATTTCCAGATATTGCGCCCATTTTGCAGTCAGGAATGCTTCGCGGTAATACATCGGTTTGGGGGCGTTGCAAAACCGTTGTTTGAGTTCTGCTGTGTGATCACTGGTGCCCCTGATCCAGACGGGCAGGGTGGCTTTTGACAGGGTTGACAGAACCGGATCATCGGGATTTTCCGGGTCTGCTACCTCGCAGATCGAGCCGGAAGTATCCGATATGAAATGGTCATAGCCATAGATGGTTTTTGCTTTTTCAGCAAAGGTCTGGCTGTCAATGCTGGCGGCAATTTCGGCAATGCGGTGTTGGCGTTGGCGTTTCAGGTATTCGTCAAACGGTATTCCGCCTTTGGCTGGATCGCCCGGTTTGCCCAGATAGGTGGATAGCGGCGACAGGTTTTCAAAGGTGATATTCGAAGCGATATAAATTGAATCCGACCTTAACAAATCTCGCAAAAACGGGTTCCGCATGGCCTCGTGCTTAAAATTGTCAACGATATGTTCGCCCATATATCGGGTGCCAATGCGGTAATCGACCGAATAATGAAACCAGCCGCCCTGCGCGCGCAGCATTTCCGACAGATAGGTTTTGCCTAGCCCCGACATGCCGATCAAGGCGACGCGTTTATGCGCAGCGGCGTGCCATTCATTTCCTGAATTATACAACATAAGCGTGTTCCGAACCGTTTACCTTAAGGCATAACCGAGCCGGTTCAGCTTGAAAAGACCCAGCGGCAATGTTTCCGGTATTTGCCTTTTTAATCAGGCAGATCGCTTTGGCTGCTTGGTTCTGCCCCCCCAGATCGCGCAACGCGGTTTCTATGGCATTTCACAGCCCGACTTTGCCCAGTGAACGGTTGGGCCATAAGGAAAGCGCAAAAACCGGCGGGTCGGTGCGGGTGATGTCGGGGCAATGCAAAAGGGCCGCAGCTTGTGCCGCGACCCCTTTTTCTTGTCCGTAACCCCAAGGCATTAGTGGCTGCCTTTATCCCAGTCCGACTGTTTGGGCAGGGTTTCAAAAGTATGCTCGGGTGGCGGGTTCGGAAGGGTCCATTCCAGGGTTTCCGCATGTTCGCCCCAATAGGCATTTTCTGTAACCTTTTTGCCCCAGCGCAGCGTATAAAAAATAACGCCGATAAAGAATAAAAAAGAACCAAAAGACAGGAACGCGCCCAAAGAGGACAGATAGTTCCATTGTGCGAAGGCTTCTGGGTAATCCATATACCGGCGCGGCATGCCCTGACGGCCAAGGAAGTGCTGTGGAAAGAAGGTCAGGTTTGCACCGGCAAACATCAGCCAGAAATGCAGCTTGCCAGCCCATTCAGGGTATTGGCGGCCCGACATTTTGCCGATCCAGTAATAGATACCGGCAAAGATACAGAATACAGCGCCCAGCGACATTACATAATGGAAATGGGCAACCACATAATAGGTATCATGATAAGACCGGTCCAGCGGCGCTTGGGAAAGCACAACGCCGGTAACCCCGCCAACCGTGAACAGGAACAAAAAGCCCATTGCCCATAGCATCGGCGTTTTGAACTCAATCGAGCCACCCCACATGGTGGCAATCCAGCTGAATACCTTGATGCCGGTAGGCACTGCGATAACCATGGTCGCCAGCATGAAATAGCTTTGCTGCGTGGTGGACATGCCAACTGTATACATATGGTGCGCCCAAACCACAAAGCCCAGCGCGCCAATGGCAACCATCGCGTAAACCATCGGCAAATAGCCAAAGATCGGTTTTTTCGAAAAAGTCGCGATAATATGACTGATGATACCAAAACCGGGCACAATAATCATGTATACCTCCGGATGACCAAAGAACCACAACAAGTGCTGATACAACACAGGATCGCCGCCACCGGCAGGGTCAAAAAACGTGGTGCCAAAATTCCGGTCGGTCAGCAGCATGGTGATCGCACCCGCCAGAACCGGCAAGGAAAACAGGATCAGGAATGCGGTGATAAAGATCGACCAGGCAAATAACGGTGTTTTATGCAGGGTCATGCCCGGTGCGCGCATGTTCAGAAAGGTGGTGATCATATTGATCGCGCCTAAAATCGAACTTGCCCCTGAAACATGGACCGCAAAAATCGCGAGATCCATCGAA
>JAKITE010000029.1 GCA_021648225.1 Paracoccaceae bacterium | reverse complement strand
CTACTGTCATTACCGGCTTTCTTGGTGCAGGCAAAACCACCATGATCCGGCATATGCTGCAAAACGCTGGCGGTAAGCGGATTGCCCTTATTATCAATGAATTTGGTGATCTGGGCGTGGATGGCGAATTGCTGAAGGGTTGCGGCATTGAGGGCTGCGCCGATGAAGACGTGGTGGAGCTGTCAAACGGTTGCATTTGTTGCACCGTGGCCGAGGATTTTGTGCCAACCATTGAAATGCTGTTGGCCAAGGATAATCCGCCGGATCATATCGTGATTGAAACCTCGGGGCTGGCCTTGCCGCAACCGCTTGTCAGGGCGTTTAACTGGCCTGAAATCCGCTCACGCGTAACGGTTGACGGGGTGGTGACGGTGGTTGACGGCGCGGCAATGTCCGAAGGGCGTTTTGCCCATAACGAGGCCGCGATTGATGCCCAGCGCCAGAATGACGAGCAGCTGGACCATGAAACGCCGCTTTCCGAATTATTCGAAGACCAGCTGGCCTGTGCAGACCTGATTGTGATCAACAAAGCCGACCTTTTAACCAAAGCGCAAGCAGACACCCTTAACGCCAGCCTGCGGGCTGGCGCGCGCGACGCTGTGCAGGTGATCCGTGCCGAAATGGGCGCGGTGCCTGTGGAAATATTACTGGGGCAAGGCATCGGTTCCGAAAACAGCATGGATCTTCGCCACGAGGTGCATCACCACCACCATGATGATGATCACGAACACAGCCACGGCCATGATGAATTTGAAACTTTTCAGGTGTCGCGCGGTGTGATTGACGATGCGGATACTTTTGCAGCAAAGGTCTCGGATATTATGCGCGATTTCAATGTGCTGCGGTTAAAGGGGTTCGCACAAGTTGGCAATAAACCGATGCGGCTGGTTATTCAGGCGGTTGGCCCGCGGGTCGAGGTCTATTTTGACCGGCCCCTGACAACAGCCGAAAAAGGCAAATGTAATCTGGTGGTGATTGGCGAGGCAGGGCTGGACCGTGCAGGCATTGAAAAGGCACTGGCTGGCTGATGCATCTGCTTCAGGTTCAGGCAGGCGAAATTACCGACGGGTCGGAACCGGTTGATCTGGGCCAAACCCCCGCAGACGTGATTGTTATTTCTGCGGCGGATACCGAAATCGCCGGGCTTTCAGCGGCATTTGACGGGTTAACGGACGGGCCGCGCAGCTTGCGGCTGGCCAATATCGGCAATCTTTCCCACAGTTTTACGGTTGATAAATATCTGGATGACACCGCCTGTAAATCAAAGCTGGTGATCGTGCGAATTCTAGGCGGTGAGGCCTATTGGCCCTACGGGCTTGAACAATTCTCTATCCGCCTGCGCGCTGCGGGTGTTTTGCTGGTGGCATTGCCCGGCGATGATAAGCCCGATGAGGGCTTGCGGGCATTCTCAACAGTTTCAAATGCGGATTATGACGCGCTTTGGTCTTATCTGATCGAGGCGGGGCCGGAAAATTGTGCCAATTTCCTGCGCTATGCAGCGGCAATGCTGGACGGTTCGGAAAAACCCGAGGCCGGCAAAACCCTGCTGCGTGCTGGAATTTATGCACCGGGAATGAAAGCCGCCTCGCTGGACACCCTGCGGGATGCGTTCTGGAAACCCGACCAGCCGGTGGTGGCGCTGGTGTTTTATCGTGCGCTTGTGCAGGGCGCGGGGCTGCATCCGGTGAACCGTATGATCAAGGCATTGATTGCGCAGGGCATGAACCCGTTGCCGATTTTTGTGGCCTCGTTGAAGGATGCGGTCTCGGCAGCGACGCTGGCGCAGATATTTGAACAGGCACAGCCCTCGGTGGTGCTGAACGGCACCAGTTTTGCGGTTAGCTCGCCGCAATCTGGCGCAGATGGCCACCAACCCACGCCGCTGGATGCGTTTGGCGCGCCGGTATTTCAGATCGTGTTTGCAGCAGGCACCGAAGAAGCATGGGAAACCGGCACCGCTGGGCTTTCGGCCCGCGATATTGCCATGAATGTCAGCCTGCCGGAAATTGACGGGCGCATATTAACCCGCGCTGTCAGCTTCAAGGGCGAGGCTTATTTTGACGAAAAAACCGAATGCCTGATCTCGGCCTATCGCGCCCATGGCGAGCGGATTTCATTTGTTACCAAGCTGGCGGCAAACTGGGCCAAGCTGGCGCAAACCCCGACGGCAGATCGCAAGGTTGCGCTGGTGCTGGCCAATTACCCCAACAAAGACGGACGGCTGGCCAATGGCGTTGGGCTGGATACGCCTGCGGCCACGGTTGGCGTGCTAGAGGCGCTGAAAGCTGACGGATATGCCGCTGACAAGCTGCCCAAAGATTCCGCTGATCTGATGGCGCAAATTCTGGCTGGCCCGACCAACTGGCTGACCGATCGCACCCAACGCTCGGGCGGCGTGCGGCTTTCCATCCACGACTATCAAAAAGACTATAGCCAACTGCCTGCCGAGGTGCGCCGCCGTGTTGAAGAACGCTGGGGCAAACCGGAAACGGACCCGTTTCTGGATGCGGACGGCTTTGCGCTGTCGATCCTGAGTTTTGGTAATATTGTTGTCGGAGTGCAACCGGCGCGGGGCTATAATATTGACCCGACCGACAGTTACCATTCGCCAGACCTAGTGCCGCCACATAACTATTTTGCGTTCTATTTCTGGCTGCGGCATCAATTTGCAGCCAATGCGATTGTGCATATGGGCAAACACGGCAATCTGGAATGGCTGCCGGGCAAAGCGCTGGCCTTGTCAGATGAGTGTTTCCCCGAGGCGGCATTTGGCCCGACCCCGCATTTTTACCCGTTTATCGTCAATGATCCCGGCGAAGGCACCCAAGCCAAACGCCGCATTCAGGCGGTGATTATTGATCACCTGACCCCGCCCCTGACCCGCGCCGAAACCTATGGTCCGCTTAAGGATCTGGAGGGGCTGGTGGATGAATATTACCAAGCCGCAGGGGTGGACCCGAGGCGGTTAAAACTGCTGAGAGAACAGATACTTGACCTTAGCAAAGCCACAAGGCTTGATGAGGACGCAGGCGTGGATTGGGGCAATGAAGACAACGCCTTAAACCAGATCGATAATTACCTATGCGAGCTGAAAGAAAGCCAGATCCGCGATGGTTTGCACATTTTCGGCCAATCCCCCGATGGCACGTTGGAGCGCGATTTGGCGGTGGCACTGGTGCGGGTGCCGCGCGGCATGGGCAAGGGGGCCGATGCCTCATTATTGCGGGCCTTGGCGGAAGATATGGAAATGGGATTTGACCCGCTGGATTGCGCGATGGGGGATGCTTATGACGGGCCTAGGCATAAGGCATTAAAGGCTGCATCTGGCGACGCGTGGCGCAGCCTTGGTGATACAATCGAGCGACTGGAATGGATGTCCGGTCGTCTGGTTGAGGGGCTGGAACCGGACCCGATGTGGAAACGCACGAAATTGGTAGTTGAGGAAATCCACGCGCGGGTTTTGCCTGCTTTGCGGGATTGTGGACCGCAGGAAATGCGCGCGCTCCTCAACGGCCTCAAGGGCCGGTTCGTCGCGCCCGGCCCTTCGGGCGCGCCCACCCGTGGCCGTCTGGATGTGCTGCCGACAGGGCGGAATTTCTATTCGATCGACAGCCGCACCTTGCCCACCCCAACCGCGTGGAAGCTGGGCTGGAAATCTGCCTTTGCGTTGATCGAGCGGCACTTGCAGGATGAGGGCGACTGGCCCCGCGCAATGGTGTTAACTGCATGGGGCACCGCCAATATGCGCACCGGTGGTGATGATATCGCGCAAATGCTGGCCTTGATGGGCGTGCGGCCCACATGGGACGGGGCCAGCCATCGGGTGTCGGGATTCGAGATTATTCCGCTAAGCGTGCTGGACCGGCCACGGGTGGATGTGACGCTGCGGATTTCCGGTTTTTTCCGCGATGCTTTTCCGGCGCAGATTGATCTGATTGATAGCGCGGTGCAGGCGGTGATGGCGCTGGATGAACCGGATGATATGAACCCGGCGGCGGCGCGATTCAAGGCCGAAGGGGATACGACACGGATTTTCGGGTCCAAACCGGGGGCCTATGGCGCGGGGCTTCAGGCGTTGATTGATGAACGTATCTGGCAAGATAAATCCGATTTTGCCGAAGCATATCTGCAATGGGGCAGCTATGCTTACGGCGGTGGCAAGGCGGGCGAGGCCGCGCGCGATGCCTTGGAAACGCGGCTGAAACAGGTTGAAGCGGTGGTGCATAATCAGGATAACCGTGAACATGACATTCTGGATTCAGACGATTATTACCAGTTTGAAGGCGGGGTTGCAGCCACGATTGAACACCTGCAAGGCCAAGCGCCCAAGATTTACCATAACGACCATTCGCGCCCTGAACGGCCGGTAATTCGCACGTTGAACGAGGAAATGGCGCGTGTCATTCGTTCTCGTGTGGTCAACCCGAAATGGATCGAAGGCGTTAAGCGCCACGGCTATAAAGGCGCGTTTGAAATGGCCGCAACGGTCGATTACATGTTTGCCTTTGCCGCCACCACCGGCGCAGTTAAAAACCATCATTTTGATCTGGTGCATGCGGCATTTCTGGAGGATGACGCGACGCGGGAATTTATCGAAGATGCCAACCCCGCCGCCCTGCGTGAAATGGCCGAACGGTTTCAGGAGGCGATCGACAGGGGGTTGTGGCAGCCGCGCAGTAATTCGGCGAGGGCTTTGTTGACGTCGATTTTGCAACGAGTTTATCCAGATAGTTCGGAAATATGACCAAACTAGCAATATTTTCAACTCTCGCTATAGTATTCTTATATCACATTACACGAGAAAAATCTTTCCGGAAAATATACTGATTTTATGGAGTGGCAAATTTGGAACAAGAATTGAAAAAACGGCTGATACTTGGCCAAAAAGGTAAGGCAATATTATTTGCCGGTGCGGGCTGCTCAATTGATTGCCTGAATTATGAAAATAAAATATTGCCAACTGCAAACCCACTGCTTGCCCTATTTAACAAAAAGCTTGGAAAATCAATTAGCCGATTGGATATCGCGGCTTCGATGTATTTGGACAAAGATGACCGCGGATATCTAAACCTGTTAAATGAAACCTTTTTTGTAAAATCCGTGCCGAACGATCTAGTTGATATATTGCGATATGATTGGGACAGGATATACACAACTAATTACGACAACGCATTGGAGCTGTCTGCACAATTGGCAGGCAAGAAGGCGCGTGCCTTGACCCCACAAGACGATCACAAAGCCCAGCCACATGACAATCTACAAATTGTCCACCTGCACGGGTTTATTCAACAATTCGATCTGGATAATGTCAAGACAAGCTGCATTTTGGACTATAATTCAAATGTGGCTAATTCAGTCTATGACGGGCCTTGGGCTGAACGTTTGAGGCTGGATATCGACAGCGCTGACGTTGTGGTTTTTATTGGGTATTCCCTGTATGATCCAGAGATTGCAAAACTGATTAGATCGGCACATACAAAAGACAAAGTATTTTTCATAAACTCTACCCAACTTAATCCTGAATTGAATTATATGCAGGAAAAGTATGGTTCTGTTAAGTCTATTGGCCGTGAAGGGTTTGCACAAATTCTGAAATCTGCATCCAAGCAAGCTGGCAAAAAGCCACGCCAAAGCTATGTGTGCTTTGACAAAGGTAGCACATCGGAACCATTGAACGATGTTGTCAGGCAAAGCGACCTCAACGAGCTATTTATGTTTGGTAATTACGATAAGCAAAAGGCGCAGGCTGATATTTCAAACAACTCGCAAAAGTATATTGTCAAAAGAGATCTGGTTGAAAAGGTTATTTCCCGTATTGACGAGGGCGCCGATTTTATCTCGGTTTTTTCACGGCTTGGACAAGGCAAAACTATTTTTGCGCAGAACCTTGCAGCAGTTCTGCGGGCCAAAGGCGGCGGAGTAACTGTTTTTACCGCTACACGTAACCAGATGGAATTTTCCGATGAGCTGAATGAAATTATTGAAGAATATGAACGGCCTATTCTGATCATCGACGACTTTTTCAGATACAAAAAGCATTGGGACATACTGGCAAATCGCGGCGGCAAAAAAATAGTTGTTATCGCTACGGCACGCATAAATGTTTTCGCGCCCAGAGAACGCGAAATTACAGAAAAATTCCTGAACCACGAACCCGAAGTCTTTGAGCTGGGTGATCTTAGCGTTGACGAAGGCAGGGCTTTGGTGCCGCTGATAACCCATGCGGGACTTTGGGGTTCGGATGCGGCTTTGTCTGATGCTGACAAACTGAATAAAATTCGAAATACTACCGATAACGGCTATCAGAACAATTTCTCGGATATTCTTATCGGTTTGATGAAATCATCGGATATTGTTGCAAGGTTCAAAAAAGAACTGGATGTTTTGAAAGAAATTTCCCGGACCTGTTATGACGGTATTCTGCTGATTATTTATTTGGAGTTTACCAATAACGACCCAGACATAACATTACTACAAGAAGGGTTTGGTAATGACCTTAAGGAGTTTCTGGATGGCGGTGATACCGAAGCCATCATGCGGGTTTTTCTGGTGCCGGACAGCTTTGGCATACGGTATCATAGCAGTGTATTTTCTACCTTTGCTCTGGATAATGCCCTAGATTCAGTTGACGTTACCAAAGTGATTCAAGCAACCGTATTGAAAATAGCCACTGCCCCAGATTTATCGCAAGATTACAAGCGCTTGCTTATTGACCTTATGCGATTCAATTACATTAAGAAGTTGGCTATTAAAAATAATTTTGATCATATATTTGATTTCTATGACATTTTGTCAGCTGAACCTGAAATTGCCAAAGACGACTTATTCGAAAATGCCTTTGGCATGTGCGAACGGGAACGTGGCAACTTGCTGGAAGCAATGAAACATTTCAGAACAAGCATTGCCTTGGCCAGAAATCGCGGCAAGTTTTATGTGCCTTACCACGCCCAAAACCAGCTTACCGTGTGCTTGTTTGAATATGGAATTCAAGAAGATTTGTCTGCGACAGATGCCTTATCCGACCTGCTGGAAAGCATAAAATATTTGACCCTGCAGGCGGATGATGAACGAATAAGCGGTACAGGTCAGGCATTTGCTTGGCACAGGCAATTGGGGGAATTTGTCGACAAATACACTTCCCTTTTTGACGAAAACCAAAGAACCGTGTCCAAGGCCCATCTTTTGAAATATTTGAATTTCATTCGGTCAAAAGTCCTAAACTGGGAAAAGAGGCCTGGCGCGTCGCGCACTGTAAACGAATTGATCAGATTAACGAAAAACTTGTCTATAAATGAATATTGATTGAAAACTTCCTTGTTCGATAAAAGGATTTGCACCATGAAACACACGCCATTCTGGTGGGAGGACGCCCCGCGCGAAACCACCATTCCCGAAACCCAGCCTGCCAAGGTGGATGTTGCCATAATCGGCGCTGGGTTCAGCGGGTTGAACACAGCGATTATCCTTGCCCGCGCTGGCTGCTCGGTTGTGGTGTTCGAGGCTGGCCAGCTGGGTGAGGGCGCGAGTTCGCGCAATGGCGGCATGTTGGGGCCAAGCTTTCACAAGCTGGGGATTGCTGGTCTGATCAACCAGTATGGTAAGGAAACCACCCATGGTATTTTGCGTGAAAGCATTGGTTTTGTTGATTTTCTAGCCGATTTTCTGACATCGAAAAATATCGACGCAGACCTGAAACACACCGGCCGGTTTCAGGGGGCTTTGCGCCAATCACATTTTGAAGCTACCCAGAAACGCATTGACGGGCTGAACCAGGTTTGCGGTGAAATTGCGCATATGATCCAGCCCAAAGACCAGCATCTTGAAACCGGCTCAACCCGTTTTACCGGCGGCGTGGTTTATCATATGGATGCAGGGCTTAACCCGGCTAAATACCATAACGGGTTGATAGATGTGGCGCGCAAAGCCGGGGTAATCATTGTGCCTTACACGGCTGTGCAAAACCTTGCCAAAACCAGCAATGGTTTTAACCTGACCACCCGTCTGGGCAGGGTTCAGGCCGATCAAGTGGCGATTTGCACCAATGCTTATACGGGTAAAGAATTGCCATGGTTTCGCAAACGGGTGCTGCCGCTGCGCAGTGCGATTATCACAACCGAGCCCATTCCATCGGATGTCATGGCAAGGCTTATGCCCAAATCGCGGATGTATGGCGATACCCGCCGTATGGTGGCCTATTATCGGCCCTCGCCGGATGGCACATGTATAATATTTGGCGGTCGTGCCAGCAGCTTGCGCGACCAGCCTGCGGCCAATGCGCGTAACTTGCACCGCTCGATGTGCGAAATATACCCCGAGCTGAAAGATACCGGCATTTCTCATGTCTGGTCCGGCCTTGTCGCCTATACATTCGATCACGCGCCCCATATTGGCCAACATAACGGTATGGATTACGCCATGGGGTATTGTGGATCAGGCGTGGCGCGCAGCAGTTATTTTGGCCAGAAACTGGCGTATAAAATGCTGGGCGATGCTGAAAAAGGCCATACCTATTTTGACAATCTGGATTTTCAGACTAAACCGTTATATTCCGGCAACCCTTGGTTTATGCCAATGGTGCTGGGCTGGCACCGTTTTATGGACCGGATGATCTAGCCTTTTATACGCGCATTCCCTAAGCTGAATTTCTGATCACCCGTAAAGGTTTTGAAAATGACAACTGACCCAGACACGACACGCCACAACCTGAAAATGGCCAAGAAAAAGGCCGCCCGTGATAAAATTATGGCCACCAAGACCGATAAAAAAGGTCTTGTTGTGGTGCATACCGGCAAGGGCAAAGGCAAATCCTCGGCGGCGTTTGGCATGATTTTTCGCCATATCGCATGGGGAATGCCTTGCGCGGTGGTGCAATTCATCAAAGGCGGGATGGAGTCGGGCGAGAAAAAGCTGATCACCGAGCATTTCAGCGACATTTGCCCGTTTTATGCCATGGGTGAGGGGTTCACATGGGAAACCCAGGATAAATCCCGCGATATTGAAATGGCGCAGGCAGCTTGGGCGCGTTCCAAAGAACTGATTCTGGACGAGAAAAACTCAATGGTGTTGCTGGATGAAATCAACATCGCCATTCGCTATGATTACGTGGATATTGCCGAGGTTGTCGAGTTTCTGACAACGAAAAAACCACCGATGACCCATGTGGTTTTGACAGGCCGTAATGCCAAACCCGAATTGCTGGAAATCGCCGATCTGGCCACGGAAATGGAGCTGCTGAAACATCCGTTCAGATCCGGCATCAAAGCCCAAGTGGGTGTCGAATTTTAGGGGCAATTATGAAACGCTCAGAAATAAACCGGGTTTTACGCGCCGGGGACGAATTTATCCAAAGC
This sequence comes from Paracoccaceae bacterium, assembly GCA_021648225.1. Classification (GTDB taxonomy): domain Bacteria; phylum Pseudomonadota; class Alphaproteobacteria; order Rhodobacterales; family Rhodobacteraceae; genus UBA3077. The sequence goes on along the minus strand of JAKITE010000029.1, from coordinate 15,265 downwards.
TTTGGCTATATTCTGCCCCCCTTCGCCCATTGGCCCGCCGAAAAAATGAAGGCAAACAAAACCCGGCTTGCGGGGATAATTTCAGCAAAAACCGGCTGGGATATCACCGATTACGGACAGGGTGATTTTAACCGGCTGGGGTTGTTTTTATTCACCACCCGCAACGGATCACAAGCAGATCTGCAACGGGGCGGTGGCATGTGTTATGCGGAAAAAATCATGATCTCGCGCCAAGACCAGATTTCACCGATGCACCGGCATATTCTCAAAGCCGAGGACATCATCAACCGTGGCGGTGCGACATTGGCGATAAAAATGTTTGCATCCGATGCATCGGGGCATATTGCGCACAAAAGCGACGTGCATGTCATCAGCGACGGTCAGGCGCTGGTGCAAAAAGCCGGTGAAATATTGCTGCTGGAACCTGGCCAAAGCGTTACGTTGATGCCCGGCAACTGGCATGAATTCTGGGGCGAGGGTGGCGATGTTTTGATCGGTGAGGTCTCGACCGTGAATGACGATCAAAACGACAATATATTTGAGGCCCCGATCGGCAGGTTTGCCGATATAATCGAGGACGAACCACCGCTATATCTGCTGGTATCGGATTACGACAAATGGTTGTGCTAGCCTGGGCAGCCTTGCAATTCTACTGCACGGTTTTCAGCCAGAATGGTTACCCTGATATTATCACGATTCAAAAACATTGGCCCCGAACCATACCAGCTTAATCCTGCGCTGGCGGTGATGGCGCGGCCCCTTGATTGGGTATCGGTTTCGGTGATCCAAAGGTCTTCGCTGTCATATTCGATCACGACAACCGGGTTGCGAAACCCTGTGGCAAACCGCAATTGCGCGGTGATTTCAAAATCGTCTCCGTCAGGTTCAATGCGACAGGAAATATCGCGCAAACCTGCTGATGCGCCAGATTCCGGTACATCGCGCATTGCCGCTTGAATTTTTGCTTTGCCTTGTTCATCAGCGCCATTCAAACGCATCCGAAAAGCCGCCTCTGCGGGGATGCAAATATCCGAACACACGCCAAATTGCAGATTAAGCGCAATGCGGACCGGCCCGCTGGTTTGCGGGGTTATCAAAATGGGCAGGATTAACCTGTCATAATATCCGATAGATTGCAGGCCAGCAGTTTCAAAAACCACAGGCGTTGGCCAAGTGATGGAAACATCAGCGATATTTTGTGATCCATCCCATTCCAGCAACGGCGGCAAACCACCCGCCCCCGGTGCCCGCCAATAGGTTTTCCAACCCGGATTAAGATCAAATTCCAGCGCCATCTGATAGCTGCCGTCTTTTAATTGCCACCCCGTCAACAAGCGCACGCTGCCATAATCCAAAACCTGAGCAAAAATAGAGCTTGGTAAAATTGCAGCCAGCAAGATTAAAAACCGAAACATCGGGAATCCTTTTTTATGTTCCGTCCTGTCATAACCGCAAATTGCAAAAGTAAAAGTAACAACTGCGATAGGGGGGTGCTTGAAATTCACTCAACTAAGGCGCATTTTCAATAGATGAAAACCAAACAAACCGAATCAATGGCCGAAGAAATTCCGTTTCTGGATGGAAAACTGCTGGTGGCAATGCCCGGCATGGGGGATCCTCGCTTTGAAAAGGCGGTGATTTTTATGTGCGCGCACTCGCCCGAAGGCGCCATGGGGCTGATTGTTAATAAATCAGCCGATGATCTGGCCTTTGCCGATCTGATGAAACAGCTGGGCATTAGCTGGGATAAAACCCTGACCGGCCCAAAGGTGCATCTGGGCGGGCCGGTAGAACACGGTCGCGGCTTTGTTTTGCACCCTGCGGATTATCATGTGGATGATTCCACCATGGCAATCGGTGATGAATACGGCATGACCGCCACGCAGGAAATCCTGAAAGACATCGCCAGCGGCAAAGGGCCGGACCGCGCGATATTGGCGCTGGGCTATACCGGCTGGGGGCCGGGGCAGCTGGAATCAGAGCTGCAACATAACGGCTGGCTGATTTGTGACGCAGCACTTGATCTGGTATTTTCCGATAAGGATTCCGGTAAATGGGAACAGGCCTTGGCCAGCCTTGGCTTTGACCCCAGATTTTTATCATCCGAGGGCGGGCGCGCCTGAATTTCAGCGCGGGGCAGCCGCGCGCGACAAGCGGTCATTAATCGCCAAACCCAGCCCTGTTTGGGGAATCGGTGCCACAGCAAAACCTTGCAGCCCGTGCTTTTTGCAAATCGCATCCATTTTGCGCAAAGCATCAAATAAATACGCGGCAGCCTCCGCCAAATCAGCCGAAGGCGAAAGGTTAAGCCCCGGCGCAATACGCGGGTTTTGGCCAAACCCAAGCCATGCCTCATTGGCGCGCGGGGCTTTGGCGTTGATCCGCACCGCCACATCCGGCGCATAATGCGATGCCAACTGACCGGGCGCAGAAATGGTTTTTACCTTGGGCTGGCCCAGCTTTTGGCCGGTCAGTTTTTCAATTTCGGCAACTGGCACGCCCCCCGGGCGCAACAAGACCGCGGATCCGTTTTCAAACCCGATGATGGTCGATTCCAGCCCCACCGCGCAGTCACCTGCATCCAGAACCGCCGCAATTCGGCCTGACAATCCGTCAAACACATGCGCCGCGCTGGTGGCGCTGACCTTTCCTGACGGGTTGGCCGAAGGCGCGGCAACCGGCCCACCAAAGCTGCGCAATAATTGCTGTGCAACCGGATGTGCCGGAATGCGAATTGCCACGGTATCCAGCCCAGCCGTGACCAGATCAGACAGACCAGAGCCTTGTTTTCTGGGCAAAACCAGCGTTAGCGGCCCGGGCCAGAGCGAAAGCAGATTTTGCGCTGCATCCGGAATTTCGGCAATGCTGGCAATTTGGGAAACATCCGCAAGATGCACAATCAGCGGGTTAAAATCAGGGCGGGATTTTGCGGCAAAAACTTTTGCAACAGCTGCATCATTACAGGCATCCGCCCCCAAACCGTAAACGGTTTCGGTTGCAAAAGCCACAACCTCGCCGCGCTGCAAAAATGCTGCTGCGGCTGCAATGCCAGCTTGATCTGAATTTAAATGTTCGGTTTTCATCCTAACGCCGCGTTTTGCTTGCCCATTCTGTTTCGGGCCAATAGTCTGATTGCTTACGACACTCAAATGCCCGCTGACAAGCGATTAAAGGAATAAAACATGGCTTATCGCGCACCGGTAAACGAAATCGAATTTTTGCTGAATGATGTTTTGGGGGCTGGCCAACTGGCGCAAACAGACCTGTTTGGTGATGCCACACCGGATGTGGCCAGCGCCATTTTGAACGAGGCCGCAAAGCTGTCGCAAGAAATTCTGGCGCCGCTGAATATCGCCGGAGACCTGCACCCAGCAATGCTGGAAAACGGCAATGTGCGCTGTTCTCCGGGGTTTGCTGACGGGTATCGCGCGGTGGCGAATGGTGGCTGGGTTGGCATGGCGGCCCGTGTTGAAAACGGCGGTATGGGCCTGCCGATGACCTTGACCGTGGCGGTCAATGAAATGATATCCAGCGCCTGTCTGGCACTGGCGCTGAACCCGCTGATGACCCAAGGCCAGATCGAGGCGTTGGAGCATCACGCCAGCGATGAAATCAAGGCAATATATCTGGAAAAACTGATTTCCGGCAAATGGTGCGGCACTATGAACATAACCGAACCACAAGCGGGCACGGATGTGGGCGCGATTTCCACCAAGGCCACGGATAACAACGATGGCAGCTATGCCATTACCGGCCAGAAAATATTCATCAGTTGGGGCGATCAGGACGTTAGCGAAAATATCTGCCATCTGGTGCTGGCGCGCCTGCCGGATGGCGCCAAGGGAACCCGCGGTATATCATTGTTTATCGTGCCCAAATTTATCCCCGATGCAAACGGCAATCCGGGCGTGGCCAATACGCTGCATACGGTCAGTCTGGAACATAAAATGGGCCTGCATGGCTCTCCCACTGCTGTGATGGCGTTTGAAGGCGCAACAGGCTGGATGATTGGTGATGAAAACGCTGGCATGGCAGCGATGTTTACCATGATGAACAATGCGCGGCTGGGGGTGGGCATTCAGGGGTTGTCACAAGCCGAGGCTGCTTTTCAAAAAGCGCTGGAATATGCGGGCGAGCGGGTTCAGGGCGCGGTGCCAATTGAAAACGGCACCGGCACCATTGCCGATCATGCGGATGTGCGGCGCAATTTGATGGTCATGAAAACCCTGACCATGGGGGCGCGGGCTATTTGCCTTGATACCGCGCTCAGCCTTGATCTGGCCCGCGCGCTGGACGGGGGTGAGGCTGAAAAACATGCGGCGCGGGCGGCGTTTCTAACACCAATAGCCAAGGCATTCGGCACCGATGTTGGCTGTATGGTTTCCGATATCGGCATTCAGGTGCATGGCGGCATGGGCTATATCGAGGAAACCGGCGCAGCGCAATTTTACCGCGATGTGCGGGTCACCACAATCTACGAGGGCACCAACGGTATTCAGGCCATGGACCTTGTGGGCCGCAAAATGAAAGACGGGGGGCGGGCATCCTTTGGCATCCTATCCGAAATTGGCCTGACTGCCGCGGTTGCAATGGAGCTCGCGCCGGATTTGGGGGCGTTTCTGGCCGCAGTAGAAACCAGCCTGACCGTAACAACGCACTATATGGTGGAGGCTGATATGAACGACCGTTTTGCAGGGGCCGCACCGTTTTTGCGTGCATTTGGCCTGGCATTAACCGGCCATTACCTGCTGAAATCAGCGCTCAAGGACCCTGCACGAATGCCGCTGGCGCGCTTCCACATCCGCCAGATGATGCAGCAGGTTGATGCGCTGTGTTCTGCGGCTCGTGAAGGCGCGACATCGCTGTATGCGCTGGATATGGACGGGCTGGCATCGTGAACATGCCTGAAAATGCCATCCGGTTTCCGTTTGAAACCCCGCCCAGTGCTGGCGAGATGATCGAGGTTGCCGAGGGTATCCACTGGATCAGGCTGCCATTGCCGATGAAGCTGGACCATGTGAATATTTACGCATTGGAAGACGGGGATGGCTGGACGCTGATCGATACCGGCATGAATTCCCGCAAAACCCGTGAAATTCTTAGCGGTTTGATGGCAGGGCCGCTGAAAAGCAGACCAATCAAGCGGGTGATTGTCACCCATCACCACCCCGATCATGTCGGCACGGCGGGTTGGTTACAATCGGAACATGGTGCGGAGCTGTGGACAACCCGCACCGCGTGGTTGTTTGCGCGAATGCTGGTGCTGGATGAACAGGATATCTGGCCCGAAGAAACATTGGCATTTTATCGCCGTGCAGGTATGGACAGCGATTTTTACAACACCCGAAAATCCGAACGCCCGTTTAATTTTGCGGACGTAGTCGCGCCAATGCCACTGGGGTTTCATCGTATTTCTGAAGGCGATGTGATTAAAATCGGCAAGCGGAACTGGCAGGTTCGACTGGGAAACGGCCATGCGCCTGACCATATTACGCTGTGGTCCGAAAGTGATCCGATTGTGCTGGCCGGTGACCAGATTATCGCCGGTATTTCATCCAACCTAGGGGTTTATGCCACCGAACCAAATGCGGATCCGGTTGGCGAATGGCTGCAATCTTGTGAAAAGTTCCTGCCTTTTGCCCAGCCTGATCATCTGGTTTTACCCGGCCATAAATTGCCGTTCTACGGGTTGGCGCATCGGTTGACCCAGTTGATTGACAACCACCATTTGGCGCTGGAACGGCTGGAAAAGTTTCTGGAAACCCCGAAAACCGCAGCCGAATGTTTTTCGCCACTGTTCAAACGCAATATCGGCAAAGGCGAATACGGGCTGGCCCTGGTCGAGGCCATCGGCCATTTGAACCACCTGCACCGCACCGGCAAAATCAACCGAAATAAACGCAGTGACGGCGCATGGCTTTGGGCCAAAAACCCGATTGTTCAAATTTGATTTCATTATTGATATAGAGAAATAAACTCTCGACTTCCCTAAAAATCCGACACAATTCCCTTTTTCTCCCAATCGCCAAACCGCACCGGTTCCGGCCCATCCCTGCCGCCCAGTTCCACCGGCATATCGCTCTTCTTCGCCTTTAATCGCCGCTCAGTGGCCTCTTTCAATGCCCGCTCGGCGTTGGCTTTTTGGCTATCAGTTTTATCGCTCATCACAGCACCTTCAAGAATCCCCTTTGCAGGGGTGGTTATATCCGCTAGTTGACCCCTTTATAGCCAAAACCGATTGGAAACCGCAATGAGTGCCCCCGGATACGCGCCTCGCGCTGCTGCTGCCCATTTGTTAAACGGTGTGTTAACCGAACATCGCCTGCTGAGCGATATGGTGAATTCCAAAGACGGCCCGCTGGCCAAATTGCCCCCTCAAGGCAAGGCACGGGCGCAATCGCTGGCCAATGATACCCTGCGGCATCTGGGGCGCATAGATATTGTCATTGATCAGTTTATGCAAAAAGAGCCACCCGCATCGGTGCGAAATGCGCTGCGGCTGGCGACCTGTGAGCTGATCGTTGATAAAATCCCGCCCCATGCCGCTGTTGATGCGGTGGTGCGGTTGGTGAAAAACAACCGTCAAACCACGCGCATGGCAGGCATGGCCAACGCGGTGGCGCGGCGAATCTCTGAACATGGCGCTGAAATATGGGCGGATCTGGAACCAACGCCCTTACCGCCTTATCTGGCAAAACCCATTCGCAAGGCCTATGGCAAGGACGTTCTGGCCGCCATTGAACAAGCCCATGAAAACGGTGCGCCGATTGATATAACCTTGCAAAGCCAAGCCGATACCGATGATCTGGCCGAAGCATTGGAGGCCAGCGTGCTGTCGACCGGTTCCTTGCGCCTGTTCGAATGGGGTCAGATTTCTACCATGCCGGGGTTTGAAGAAGGCGCTTGGTGGGTGCAGGATGCATCAGCCGCAATTCCGGCGCAATTGCTGGGGGATATCAGCGGCAAAAAAGTGCTGGATATTTGCGCCGCGCCGGGGGGCAAAACCATGCAGCTTGCTGCTGCCGGTGCGGATGTCACCGCGATTGATCTGTCAAAATACCGTATGGAACGGGTGCAGGAAAACCTGACCCGCACCAAATTATCCGCCGAATTAGTGGTGGCGGATGTGTTGAAATACCAGCCAGACCAGAAATTCGCCTCCATCCTGCTGGATGCGCCCTGTTCGGCCACCGGCACCATTCGCCGCCATCCCGATCTGCCTTATGCCAAGGCCGAACTGACCCTTCAACCGGTGTTGGATTTGCAAAAACAAATGCTGGTGCAGGCCGCAAGCTGGCTGGAAACCGGCGGCCAGATGGTATTTTGCACCTGTTCGCTTTTACCAGCCGAGGGCGAGGAGCAAGTGGCGGAATTCCTTGAATCCCATCCAGATTTTGAACGGGTGGCAATCAACCCCGAAGCCCACGGTTTGCAGCCTGATTGGATCGACGCAAACGGCGCCATGCGCCTGCGGCCCGATTTCTGGGCGGATCGCGGCGGAATGGACGGGTTTTATGCGGCAATTCTAAAGAAGCGCGCGTGACATCATGGCCAATGGGCATTACACAATGCCTAACCTGAACCCACCCGCATCACTGCCGCAAATGGATGCCTGTTATCGCTAGGATTATTCAAAACCAGCTCTCGAACCTCCGTCAGCGGACCCGTGCCTTGATCAACTGGCGCTATGCACGATTTACCGGCAATACCCCCGCGCCCAAGGCCTTTACCTTCCATCCCGAACCCCGTTCTATCGGGTCTTATGCCAAGGGCCAGCAATTGCTTTCAGGCAATTATCTGCTGGCCGGAGAGCTGGTCGAGGCTGGCAACCTGTCGCTGTGGGCAATTAGCCCGCCCAGCCCGACCTTTCTGCGCGAACAGCACGGGTTTGCGTGGCTGGATGATCTGGTGGCGGTTGGCGATAGCAAGGCGCGCCATCAAGCCCGGCAATGGGTTTTTGAATGGATCAAAATTTTTGGTAAAGGCAAATCCGCTGGCTGGCAGCCAAGCCTGACCGGACGGCGGATGATCAACCTTACCAGCAACGCAGCATTTTTGCTAAACGGGCTGGATGCTAAAAACAGCCGTAAAATCTTGAAATCTATGGGCAAACAGGTTGATTACCTGTCCAAACGCTGGCATTCGGCCAGTAACGGGCTGCCTCGGTTCGAGGCCCTGACCGGCCTGATTTACGCGGGCCTGTCGCTGGAAGGCCGCGACCATGTTTTACAGCCCGCAATCAAAGCGCTGGGCCAGCAATGTGCAAAACACATCGGCAAAGACGGCGGTATCGCCAGCCGCAATCCAGAAGAACTCATGGGTATTTTTACCCTGCTGACATGGGTGGTCACCACCTTGCGGGAAACCGGCCGTGAACCGGATGAAAATATCCTTGCCGCCATGCAGCGCATCGCGCCAACCCTGCGCGGATTACGTCTGGGAGATGGCACGCTGGCACGCTTCCACGGGGGTGGGCGCGGTGTGGACGGATTACTGGATCAGGCCTTGGCCGATGCGCAGATCAAGGATCGCAGCACCGAGAAACTGATGATGGGGTATCAGCGCATGTCCGCGGGGCGTTTGGCTCTGGTGGCCGATTGTGCGCCGCCCCAGGCGAACGGAAAGCTGGCCCATGCCGGTACGCTGGCGTTTGAATTATCCTCGGGTCGGCGTCCGATGATTGTCAATTGTGGCTCGGGAGAGCGGTTTGGCGATGGCTGGCCGCGCGCCTGCCGCAAAACCGCCGCCCATAATACCTTGCAGGTTGAGGGCGTTTCCTCGGCTAGATTTACCAAAGGTAAAACCGAAATTGATAACCGCTTGTTTGGCGGGCCGGATTTGGTGACCTGTAATCGCGCCAGTGATTTAACCGGCGTATGGATGGTTGCCACTCATAACGGTTATGGCAAGAAATACGGATTGATCCATGAACGCCGCTTGTTCATCAGCGTTGACGGGCGGGAATTATCAGGCGAAGACAAACTGCGCGCTGCCGATAAAAAACAGCAGGCGCAGTTTGTCAGGTCGGTGATTGATGCGCCCTCGGCAGGGCTGAATTTTATGGTGCATTTTCACATTCACCCCGATATTGGCGCATCCTTGGATATGGATGGCCATGCGGTTTCGCTGACGTTACCCAGCGGTGAAATCTGGGTGTTTCGTCAAAATGGTGGCTTGTTAGCCCTGCAAGATTCGGTTTTTCTGGATCACAAACACCTGAAACCCCGCGCCACAAAACAGATCGTGATTTCGGCCCGCGCGGTTGATTACAAAGGCCGGATCACATGGAATTTCCTGCGCGCTGCCGATGGTGGCCGCAATACCCGAGACCTAGTTGCTGAAAACCCAGCCAACCAACCCAGCTAAGGAATATTATGTCTGAAAATCTAATCCCCATCCGCCGTGCATTGCTGTCGGTTTCCGATAAAACCGGCCTGATCGAACTGGCAAAAGCCCTGCATGACAAAGATGTTGAATTGCTATCAACTGGCGGCACAGCGGCGGCCATCCGCGGGGCGGGCCTGCCGGTAAAAGACGTGTCCGAAATTACCAATTTTCCCGAAATGATGGACGGGAGGGTCAAAACCCTGCACCCGATGGTGCATGGCGGCTTGCTGGCGCTGCGCGATAATCCCGAACATATGGCAACCATGCAGGAACACGGCATCGGCGCGATAGATCTGGTTGTGGTTAATCTTTATCCGTTTGAAGAAACCGTTGCGGCGGGCGCCGATTTCCATACCTGCGTTGAAAACATTGATATTGGCGGGCCCGCGATGATCCGCTCGGCTGCTAAAAACTATCAATTTGTCACGGTTGTCACTGATATCGAGGATTATAAAGACGTGATCTGGGAGCTGGAAAACCACGCAGGCGGGGCTACTTGTGCCAAATTCCGCAAAAAGCTTAGCCAGATCGCTTATGCCCGCACTGCGGCCTATGACACTGCGGTTTCCACATGGATGGCGGATGCCATCAACCGGCCAAACCCGCGCCGCCGCAGCGTTTCTGGAACGCTGGCCCAAACCCTGCGTTATGGTGAAAACCCGCATCAATCAGCGGCGTTCTATACCGATGGCGCAACCCGCGCTGGTGTTGCCACAGCGACGCAGCACCAAGGCAAAGAACTGTCGTATAACAATATCAACGATACGGACGCCGCTTTTGAAATGGTGGCCGAATTTGATCCCGCCGACGGCCCCGCCTGTGCCATTATCAAACATGCCAACCCGTGTGGCGTGGCGCGCGGGGCAACCATGCTGGAAGCATATAAAGCGGCATTCAACACCGATAATGTATCGCCTTTTGGCGGAATTATTGCGTTGAATCAGGAGCTTGACGCTGTGACGGCTGAAGAAATCGTCAAGATTTTCACCGAAGTCGTGATCGCCCCGTCCGTGACCCCCGAGGCCATGGGTATTTTTGCAGCCAAAAAGAACCTGCGGTTGCTGACCACCGGCGGATTACCTGATATATCCGAGGCAGGCCGCACTTGGCGCAAGGTCACCGGCGGTTATCTGGTGCAAGACCGCGACAATGGATGTCTGAAACTGGATGACTTGAAAGTCGTCACCAAACGTGCACCAAGCGACGCTGAACTGGCAGATTTGATGTTCGCATGGAAGGTGGCAAAACACGTTAAATCCAACGCCATTGTCTATGTCAAAGACGGCGCAACCGTTGGCATTGGCGCCGGCCAGATGAGCCGCGTTGATTCCACCCGAATTGCCGCAAGCAAAGCAAAAGACATGGCCAAGGCACTGGGGCTGGATCAAGTGCCAACCATTGGCTCGGTTGTGGCATCCGACGCGTTTTTCCCCTTTGCCGACGGGCTGATCACTGCCGCCGAGGCAGGCGCAACCGCTGTGATCCAGCCCGGCGGGTCAATGCGCGACGCCGAGGTGATTGCCGCAGCCGATGCCGCAGGTTTGGCAATGGTATTTACCGGAATACGCCATTTCAGGCATTAACCGGACAGGTTTCCAGCGCAATACAAAGCCGAGCGAAGCGAGGCCATGACCCAAAGATCACCGGCTTTTTGCGCCAGCAAAAACGTCGCTGATCGAGGGTGGCTATTTGCAATTTTGCCAGACCGGCAAATGCAAAATGTAACAGGCTGTTACAAAGTAATACAAATATAGAATGGAAACCCGGGATGTGTTGTCTTAGGCAGATATAGCACGGGATTAACGCTTTGACGGGGCTGGAACGCCGGTGCTGCCAAGGCGACTAAAAGGGAAAGCATCATGAGCAAAAATCTTATTCTACTGTTTGGCGGCGTTGTGGTGGCCGGTTCTGCGGTGCTTTATATGAATTTTCAAAAAGCCCCCCCCAGCCCTGTGCATACGGTTGAAGATACCTCCGGTATTGCGGTCGGGGCGCTGCTTACCGAAGTGGCCCTGCCTGCCGAGCTTTCCGGCAATGCCCAACTCGGCGCGCGTATCTATGAGGCAAAATGTGCGGTTTGTCATGGTGCCAACGCGGCCGGACAAAACAATGTTGCGCCACCGCTGATTGATAATATCTATCGTCCCGGCCATCACGGCGAGGGTGCTTTTATCAGTGCCGCGCTAAACGGCGTCACGGCCCATCACTGGACTTTTGGAAATATGCCCAAAATCGAGGGCGTAACCCGCGCCGATGTCAAAAGCATTGTGGTTTATATCCGCGAATTACAGCGCGAAAACGGCATTAACTAAGCCAGCCAGCACCTGTAAATCCAACAAGCCAGATTATTCAAGGGCGCTCCCGCAGTTTGGGACCGGCCTTGGCTGGCAGAAATTAAAGCCGGTTTAACAGTTCCGGGGTTGGCCATGCATCGGCTGGCATTCCCAACCGCAATTGCTCTGTGCGAATGGCCGCACGGGTTTTGGCACCCAAAACACCGTCAGCGCCGCCAACATCATGGCCAAGCCGTTCCAGCTTGCGTTGCAATTGCACCATTTGATCGCCATTCAGGCCCGTATCGGGACTGCCCGCATCATAGCGTTCAGCACCGCCAATCCGCGTGGCCATATAGGAAACCGAAGCCTGATACACAAAGGAATGGTTCCATTTGCGGTAAACATCATAGTTGCGATAGGTGATAAACTTTGGCCCGTTACGGCCTTGGGGCAGCATCAAGGTTGCCGGAGCATTGTCATTTTCCAAATTACCAAATCTGGCCTGCACGCCCAACGCCCGCAACTGGCCAACCGTGGTTAACCGGTCGGACCCGGCCTGTTCCCAAGGGAAATCCGCTGGCACGGTGACTTCTTGCAACCAAGGTTCATTGGCAACCCAGCCCAGATCCGCCACCAGCCTTGCGGCGGTCATGATCGCATCGGGGGCGCTGGTTTTGAGGCGCACATGGCCATCATTATCGCCATCCACACCCCGTTCCAGAATGTCTTCGGGCAGCATTTGCACCATGCCGATTTCGCCCGCCCAAGCGCCGGTCATGGTGACAGGGTTCAAGTCTCCCTGAGCCGTCAGGGCAATGGCGGCAAACAGTTCGGGCTGAAACAATTCGGGGCGGCGACAATCATGGGCCAGTGTTGCCAGCGCGCTGACGGTGTTGAAATTGCCTTGCACCACGCCATAATCGGTTTCCATTGCCCAGAAGGCCAAAATCACCTCGGCTGGCACGCCGTATTCGCGTTGGGCACGGTCAAACACCGCACTGAATTGCCGGGCTTTTTCAGCCCCGATGCGTAAACGCGACCCGCTAATTGAACGTTGGGAAAATTCCAGAAAGGTCTGACGAAACACCCCTTGGGCACGATCAAACCGTAACACCTGCGGGTCATGTTGTGCCGCCGCAACCACGGCGCGGATGGCATTGTCAGGCAGGCCACGGTTTGCGGCTTCTTCAGCTACTTTGCCCATAAAGCCTGAAAAATTGCCTCCGCAGGGGATGGATTGTGCCAAAACCGGCGTTGAAATGGTCAGGCCCAAAGCGGCGATAGCGGTAAATCTGGTTATAAAGCGCAAAATGCATTCTCCAAAAAATATTTTACGCTACGCTAGCGGCGCGATGGGTTTGGTTCAAGGGTTACATTGCAGCCATGCCGCCATCAACGCCCAGCATCTGGCCGGTGATCAGCACCCTTTTCCGGCAAACTACATCACAGATTGCCAAACAGGTTAACCGAGTTTTGCACGCTCATCCCGCCATCCAGCGGCAGGATTGCGCCGGTAACATAGCGCCCGCTGCGCCCGCACAGATACAGGGTTGCACCGGCAATATCCTCGGGCTGGCCAATGCGGCCCAAGGGCACATTTTTGCCAACCCTGGCCTCGCCCTCAGCTGATGCAGTGGCAAAAGCGGTCATGCGAGACGGAAACGGCCCCGGCGCAAACGCGTTGACAGTGATACGCCGCGCCGCGAATTCATCCGCCAGAATTTTTGTCAAATGATGCACCGCCGCCTTTGATGCCGCATAAGAATACGCCCCCTCGGATACCGGCAAGGTGCCCATGACCGAACCAATATTAACCACCCGCGCCGGATCAGCATCGCTGGCGGCTGCATCCAGCAAAGGCAGCAATTCGCGGGTCAGGGTAAACAGCCCCGCCACATTGATGCCCATGACCTTTTCCCATGCCGCATGGGGAAAGCTTTCCATCGGCGCGCCCCAAGACACGCCTGCATTGTTAAATAGAATATCGAGCTTTTCGGTGCGGGATTTAACCGCGCTTACCAATGCATCAATGCTTTCCTGTGATCCAACATCGCCGCCGAACCCTTCGGCACTGCCCGAAGCACCCAAATTATTAAGCTCCGCCGCTACCGATTCGCAGTTTTCCGATTTACGGCTGACAATCATCACATGCGCGCCAGCCTGCACCAAAGCAGTGGCGATCATTCGCCCAATACCGCTGGCCCCGCCCGTGACCAAAGCGGTTTTTCCGTTTAGGCCAAACAGGTTATCCAGATAATTCATTTCACCCTCCAAAACATTGATTTTTCCATTTTTTTGCCATAGTCTTTTGACAAGTTTTATCGGTTTTTAGTGCATTCACCAAGTGCGCAGTGTAAATTGTAAAGGGTTACGTTGATGGAATTGGTTTTGGCCTTGTTAGGCGGCGCAGCAGGTGGCAGCCTGATCTGCGGAATATCCCCGAAAGTTTCGGTCAGCCTGGGGTTAAGCCTGATGGGCGGCATGGTCGGCGGCGCGGCGTTTTTTCTATTGGTTTCCAAAATAACCCCCGGCGGCAGCTATTTTTCAGGCACCGCTGATTTAGGGTCTTTGCTGGGCCTGATGTCGATCGGGTTTGCCGGCGGAATTCTTTTGATGTCGCTTATCTGTATCAAACGCTGGCGTGATCTGCGCTAAAGCCCCAAAACATCCAGCATTGAATATTCGCCGGGTTTTTGGTGATGCCCCCACAGCGCGGCTTTAACCGCACCACGGGCAAATAACATGCGATCATTGGCGATATGTTTCAGGCTGATACGTTCGCCTAATCCTGCAAAAACCACCTCGTGTTCGCCCACCACATCGCCGCCGCGCATAGCGGAAAAACCGATATGGCCACGTTGGCGTTCACCTGTAATGCCCTCGCGCGCGGGGTCGCGCAAATCTGCCAGCGCGGCACCGCGCCCTTCGGCGGCGGCCTCACCCAGCATCAATGCGGTGCCCGATGGGGCATCAACTTTGTGCCGATGGTGCATTTCCACAATTTCAATGTCAAAATCCTCATTCAGTGCGGCGGCTACTTTTTGGGTCAGCATGGTTAACAAATTCACCCCGAGGCTGAAATTTCCGGCACGAATAATTGGCGCGTGGCGCGACGCCGCTGACAGATATGCCAAATCCGCATCCCTTAACCCCGTGGTGCCGATCACATGCGCCACCCGCGCTTGTGCGGTCAATTCCGCATTGGCAATGGTGGCTTTTGGTGTGGTGAAATCCAGCAAGGCATGGCAATCAGAAACAATATCCAGCAGATCATCGACCACGGTAATGCCCATAGGTTTACCATCCAGACATTCGCCCAGATCTCGGCCCACCCAATCGTTGCCCGCGCGTTCTGTTGCGCCCACCAGCAAGCATTGGTCATTTTCCCGCACCGCTTGGGCCAGCATTTGCCCCATGCGGCCCGAAACACCTGCTACGATAATTTTTGTCTGCCCAGCCATGATATGCTCCTTTATTTGCCCAGCTTTAGCCGCCCCTTGGCTTGACTTCAACTGAAACGCGGCACAATAGATGCGTTATGGCAAAAAACAGATTCGAAAATGCTCGCGGCCCAAGCCAGCGACAATTGCGCGTCGGCGAAC
>JAKITE010000028.1 GCA_021648225.1 Paracoccaceae bacterium | reverse complement strand
GGAAAGGCCTGATGATCGCACGCGCCAAAATCAACGTGCCTTGTGTGATTGGTTCTGCGGGGACTTGCGGCGCCGATAGCGCGGTGGACTGGCTGGTGGAAATCACCCGCGAAATTGCCGATGAACTGGGGCAGCGGGTTAAAATCGCAGTGCTGAAATCTTCGCAGCCTAACGCTCGCATCATTGATGCCTTGGCGGCCGGGCGGGTTCACAGCCTGCCCAACGCGCCTGAAATATCTACGGAAATTCTGGAAAGTTGCACCAATATAGTCGCCCTCGCGGGGGCCGAACAAATTACCGAGGCCCTGAATACAGGTGCCGATATTATCATCGCGGGCCGCACCACCGATGCCGCAATTATCGCCGCCCTGCCCCTGATGCGCGGGTTGCATGCGGGTGCTGCATGGCATGGTGCCAAAATCGGAGAGTGCGGCGCGCTTTGCGCCACCAACCCGCAATCGGGTGTGATTATTGTTGAATTTGACCAGCAGGGTTTTACCATCACCCCGATGGCCAAAAACGCCCGCGCCACCCCGCATACGGTTTCGGCCCATATGCTGTATGAAAACAGCGACCCGTTTATTCTATATGAACCGGGCGGCTATCTGGATGTAAGCGACGCCAAATATACCGCGCTGGATAATACATCCGTGCGGGTCACCGGCTCAAAATGGCTGCCGTCCGAAACTTATACTGTCAAGCTAGAGGCCGCCGCACCGGCAGGCCATCAGGTGGTTTCGCTGGTGCTGCTGCGCGACCGGCGTTATGTCGAAAACGCTGCGATCTGGGCCGATGACATTCAGCAAAAATGCAGCCAAAAGGTGGTTGAGCGGCTAAACATTTCCACAAATGATTTTTCGATTGAATTGCGCCTGATTGGCCAAAATGCCAGTTTTGGCGCATTGGAGCCGCAAAAAACCCTGCCTGTTGAAATCGGGGTTCTGGGCATTGTCACCGCAAAAACCCAGGCACTGGCCATGGAAATTGCCAAAATCCTCAATCCGTATCTGCTGCACCACCCGTTAACCCCGCAAGAAGAACAGCCGACCTTTGCCTTTCCGTTTTCGCCCCCCGAAATGGATCGCGGCGTGGTTTACCGGTTTTGTCTGAACCATGTGCTGGAACTGAAAAACCCGATGGATGCTTTTATGCTGGAGGTGATCAATCATGGTTGAACTGGGCCAAGTCGTGCAAAAAATCCGCAGCAAAAACGCAGGGCCTTTCTGGCTGACCATTGATATTTTTTGCGGGTCCGAGCTGGCTTTCAAACAAGTAACCACCGGCCTGTCAAACCATGCGGTTGCAGCGGTTTTTGGCATGGAACCCACCGCGATCAAACGCTTTGATATTGCGTCTTTGAATGTGGTTAAATTCAGCCTGCCAAGGCCGGAAACCCAAGGCGCGATACATGATCGTGACATGCACGGCGCATCCTGGGCAGCACTGTTTCAAGAGCTGAAGCTGGCTTAGCCTTCAACAATTTCCTCAGCACGGCGCAGATCAACGCTGACCAGTTGCGAAACGCCTTTTTCGCCCATGGTCACCCCGAAAAGCCGGTCCATTCTGGCCATGGTTACCGCATGGTGGGTGATGATCAAAAACCGCGTATCGGTCTGTTTGGCCATTTCATCCAGCAGGTCACAAAACCGCGTGACATTGGCATCGTCCAGCGGCGCGTCGACCTCGTCCAACACACAAATCGGCGAAGGATTGGCCAAAAATACCGCAAAGATCAAAGACATAGCCGTCAGGGTTTGTTCGCCGCCCGAAAGCAGCGACAGCGTAGACAGCTTTTTGCCCGGCGGTTGGCACATCAATTCCAGCCCTGCCTCCAGCGGATCATCGCTTTCGACCAAAACCAAATTGGCATCACCGCCGCCAAACAGATGTTTGAACAACATGGAGAAATTTTTATTGACCTCGTCAAAGGCTTTTAACAGCCGCTCGCGACCTTCGGAATTCAGGTTGGCAATGCCGTGGCGCAGCTTTTTCACCGCCTGTTCAAGGTCGGTTTTTTCGCCATTCAACGCGTCAAATTCTTCCTGAACCTCGCGCGCGTCTTCCTCGGCCCGCAGGTTTACCGCGCCCAAAGCATCGCGCTGGCGGCGCAACCGCGCCACATCGTTTTCGATACGCTCGGCGTCGGGCATTTTATCGGGGTCGGCCTCCAGCGTTTCCAGCAATGCGGTCGGGGTGACGCCGGTTTCATCCAGCACCCGGTCGGCAGCAACATCCACCCGAATAACCGCGGCTTCATTCACCGCATCGGCCCGTGCGCAGGCTTCGCGCGCGTCCGCCGCGCTGCGCTCACTGCTACGCTCGGCTTCATCGGCCTCGCGCAAGGCGGTTTCGCCCAAGGCCAAAGCATCGGCTGCCGCCGCGCGGCGCTGTTCGGCTTTTTCAACCGCTTTACGCATTTCATCACGCCGCGCCGCGATTTCATTTGGTGCGGTTCTGGCAGATTTCAAATCGGCTTCAGAACTGTCCAGCCGCGCTTGCAAGCTGGCCAATTGCACCCCGGCATTTTCAGAACGCCGCTGCCAATTGATTTTTTCCGCCGCTATTTCTTTGCCACGCCGCACCCGCGCCTCGCCTTCGCGGCGCAAATCATCCGCGATCGAGCGTTTGGTCATCATGGTCATGCGCGCCGCCTCGACAGCTACTTTTTTGGCCTCTACCGCATCGCGCGCCGCATTCATATCCCCCAGATTTTGCGCTGCCAATTCAGCCTCGCGCAGGGTATCTGCGGCCTGAACCTTATCTTCGCCACGCCGCGCCGCTGCCATTTTAACGGTTTCCAAACGCCCGAACAACATCTCGCGCTCGGCCTCGGCCTTTGACAATGCCCGTGCAGCCGTGGTTACGGCTTCGTCTGCGGTGCGCCGTGCCGCGCGCGCTGATTGGTCTTTTGATTGCGCCTGATCCATCAAACCCCGCGCTGCCTGATGGGCTTTTTGGGCAACCTCCGCTTTGTCCGATGCGGCGTTAAGTGCGGTTTCCAGCTCGTTCAGGCGGTTGATTTGTTGCAATCGCAACGCCGCTGCCGATGGCGCGTCTTCGGCACCGGCCCGATACCCGTCCCAACGCCATAAATCCCCCTCAACGGAAACCAGCCGCTGGCCGCGGGTCAGCAAATGTTGCAGCCGCGCGCCCTCTGCCCTGTCAACAAGCCCGATGGCCTGCAATCGCCGCGCGAGCGCATTTGGCGCAACCACAAAATCCGCCAGAGGCGCGGCGCCCTTGGGCAATTCGACAACCGGCATTTCCGGTAAAAGCACCCAGCCAGAAACATCCTCTTCGCCAATTTCCGGAGATTTCAAATCATCTGCCAACGCCGCGCCCAGCGCCGCCTCATAACCTTTTTCGACCTTGATCCGATCCAGAATCTGCTGCCCGTCCCCCTGATCCCGCGCGATCAAACGTTTTAGCGCAGCAGTTTCGCCTTCCAGCGCTTTGGCCTCACCAGATGCGCCAGACAAAGCCACCCGAGCATCGCTTTCAAACAGCTGGGCCTCGGCCCTCGCCTGTTCGGCATTTTCAAGCGCCGCTTCGGCCAGCGCTGCTGCCTCAACACAATCAGCCCGCGCGGATTTTGCGGCACTCAACTGCCCGTCTGCCACGGTCAGTCTTTCAGAAACCTGCGTCACTGCGGTTTCAGCCTCAGCCAACCCACTTGCAATTTTCTGAACCTGTGTTTTGGCTTCTTCCAACCGGCGTTTGGCGGTTTGGTGCCGCGCCACCAACCGCGCCGCATCCTCGGCCAACTGGTCCATTTCAGTTTCTTGTGCCTGCAATCCGCTGGCTGATTCCCGTGCCGCATCCCGTGCAGTTTCCAGCTTTTCGCTATGCCCTTCCGAGGCTTTGACCAGCGCCGCCGCCTCCCAATCCAGCCGCTCGATGGTTTCGCCCGCATCTTTGTTCAGGCCGGTTTCGCGCTCCATATCGCGCTCCAACTGCACCAACCGGTCTTGTAATTCCTCGATGGTTTGTAGGGCGCGGGCCTCTTGATCTGCCAAGGCAGCTTGTTCGACGATCAAACGTTGCAACACCGCCGCTGCGATGGCTTCTTCTTCGCGCAAGGGCGGCACTTTGGTTTCGGCTTTTTCCCGCATCCGCCGCGCTGCACCCGCAGCGCCTTGGGCTGCCGCTGCTGTTTTTGTGGCCTCGCTCAGGGCGGTTCCGGCGGCCAGCCGCTCAATATCGGCCTCGCGCCAGCGGCGATACAACAACAATCCTTCGGAACGCCGCAATTCTTCGGCAATTTCGCGATACCGCGCCGCTTGGCGGGCTTGTCGTGCCAGACTTTTAAGCTGCACATCCAGCTGTTCCAACACATCTTCGACCCGCGAAAGGTTCGCCTCGGTGCCGTTCAATTTCAGCTCCGCTTCGTGGCGGCGTTGATAAAGCCCCGAAATTCCGGCGGCTTCTTCCAACACGCGGCGACGCGATTTGGGCTTTGCATTGACCAGTTCCGAAATTTGCCCCTGCCGCACCAATGCCGGCGAATGCGCCCCTGTCGAGGCATCGGCAAACAACATCTGCACATCGCGCGCCCGGCTGTCTTTGCCATTAACCTTATAAGCCGACCCCGCATCGCGGGTAATCCGGCGAATAATTTCGATGGAATCGCTTTGGTTAAAGGCCGCCGGTGCCAGCCGTTTGCTGTTATCAATATGCAAAGTGACTTCGGCAAAATTGCGTGCAGGGCGCGAATCCGAACCCGCAAAGATCACATCTTCCATGCCACCACCGCGCATGGCGGTCGGGCGGTTTTCACCCATCACCCAGCGCAGGGCCTCTAACAGATTCGATTTCCCACAACCATTTGGCCCCACCACACCGGAAATTCCCGGCGCAATCACCAGTTCGGTAGGGTCTACAAAGCTTTTAAAGCCAAGTAATCTGAGTTTCGAAAATTGCACGCGGTTAGTCCGCCCTTGATTCTGCTCGGGTTTGAATTGTTTCGCGCCAACCTGCCAGAGTCAACATTGAACCCCCTTATTTTGCGTTTGAGGCAAAGTTATCCACAACATATCGTAAAAATTCAATTGCCGTATTGCTTTTTCAGCACCGCCCCGTATTGCGTAATTAAAAAGGGGAACACAAATGACAATTAAATTAATCGGGCTTTCCGGCTCATTACGCGCCGCGTCTTACAACACCATGCTGGTGCACGAAGCCGCGCGTTGCTTTAGCGATTGCGATTTTGAAATGGCCAATATCCGGTTTCCATTATTTGACGAGGATCTGGAAGAAAACAGTTTTCCCGAAGAAGTTATCGCGCTGGCAGATAAAATCCGTGCCGCCGATGCGGTGATTATCACCACGCCTGAATATAACAAAAACCTGTCCGGCAGCCTGAAAAACGCATTGGATTGGCTAAGCCGCACAAAACCCCAGCCATGGGTGCAAAAGCCTGTCGCGATTATGTCCACATCAACCGGTGCCACAGGCGGGGTGCGCGCCCAGTATTCCTTGCGCCACTGCATGACCACATTTAACCCGCGCATCCTGAATGCGCCCGAGGTTATGATCCCTTTTGCCAGCAAAGCGTTTGACGATACCGGTCAGTTAACCGATGAAAAAACCCTGCGTTTCCTGACCCGCCAAATGGATGCGTTAAAAACGGAAATCGCCCGCACTTAACCCATATTTTCTTTGTTGCAAAAATACTCGCGCCGCAGGCTGGCCTACCGAGCGCAGCGAGGCCATGCCCAAAGGCAGGCGATTATTTACGAAAGCAAATACATCGCCGCACTGCGGGAGCAACTACAGGCCAACCCTTAAACCAGTTCAGAAATTTCAATCAGGTTTCCATCCGGATCACGCAGATAAATCGAGCGTATCACCCCCGTTGCGCCAGTGCGTTTTACCGGACCTTGCTCTATCGGAATGCCCTGATCATTCAACTGGCAAACCCAATCGGTAATATTGGTTTTTGTCAAAAAACAAAGGTCCGCAGACCCCGCCACTGGGTGCTGCGCTTTTGGGTCAAATTCCGCGCCAAGTTGATGCAGGTTGATCTTTTGAGACCCAAATTTCAAAGCCAGGCGCGTGGTCCCGTCTGCCACCGGAAATTCCAGCATTTCCATGCCCAGAACACCTGCGTAAAACCGGCATGTTGCCGCAATATCCGCAACCGTCAGCACCAGATGATCAATGCTATCAACCCTCATCCGCCGCCCCTTCTGTCAGCACCAGATCGGGCACCGACATATCCAGATCAGCCACACCCAACGGGCTTTGCGGCTTGGCCAGCATATAGCGTTTTATCCAGTAAAGCCGCGTTTGCGCGCGGGTAATGGCAACATAGGTCAAGCGTTTCCACAGCGGAATACCCGCCTCGATCCTGCCCGCCCTTGAGGCAGCATAAATATCCGGTGCAAACACCTGCACCTCCCCCCATTGCGACCCCTGCGCCTTGTGGATGGTCACCGCAGCACCGTGCAAAAATACTGCGCCCATGCGGGCTGCCGTAATGATTTCGGGTTCTTCACGATCCGGTATTTCGATCTGGATAATAGATGCAGCATTCACCAGCGGATCACTGGCGCCGGTCACATATAACCGACTGAACCCCGGTTTTTTACCCGGCCCCAGATAAATACATTGCGCGCCTTTAATCAGCCCGCGCGCCTCCAGATCAATGCGTTTTTTGCGGTGTTTCAGGGGCAGTTCAATGCCGTCACAAACCAAGGGTTCACCGGTTAGCAATGCGGTTTCCGGCGCATCATAAGCCTTGCGAAATGCGTTGATCAGCCGAATACGGGTGGCATTGCGCCACACCAATACCGGCGCGCGCGCCATTTTTTCGGCGTCCACCCTTGAGGCCACCACCACACGATCATCCTTTGCCGCCGCTGCGCTGATCATACGTTCAAATTCATCAAACCCCAGTTCGGGGTCGCCCAAAGCATGGGCCAGATCAAGGATCGGATTATCCGCGCTTTGCCGATGCACACGGTGCAGAACCAGTTTGCGTTTTTCCGGTAATTTATCAAAGGTCATCGCGCCGGATTGCCCGACAGGGGCCAATTGTGCGGGGTCGCCAAACAATATCAGCGTTTGAAAAATCTCTTTCAGGTCTTCCAGCTGTTTGTCATCAATCATCGAGCTTTCATCGATAAACCCGATATCCAGCGGATCATCGCGGCGTTTCCAGCCAATGATAAAATCAGACCCGCGCAAGCCCGCCGTCGCCAGCGCGCCGGGGATGGATTTATTGGTTTTGAAATATGTCGCCGCGCGGTCCAGCGCGGCATCCGTCAGCCCTTCGACCGTCGGGCGTTCCGCATTGCCGGATAGCCATTCGGCGATCTGTTCATACTCCGGATCATATAGTGGAGAATATATGATCCGGTGAATGGTGGTCGCCGGAACGCCAAAGCCTCGCAATACGCTGGCGGCCTTGTTGGTGGGGGCAAGCACCGCCAAGGTGCGTTTGTCTTTGCGCGCGCGCGATTCAAACTCGGCCGAGATGCTTTCAACACCCAATGCCTCGATTGCCTTGACCAGTTTGGCCAGCAACATGGTTTTGCCTGATCCGGCTTTGCCAAGCACTGCCAGCACTTGCGCCTTGCCAGCCGCGCCGCTGGTCAGCAGCTCGTTTTCCAGATCAACGCCGGCTGATTTCAACACCTCGGTGATGACATCATAGGCCTCGGCCTGATCGTCAGACAATATCATAGCTGCTCCGCAAAATGCTTTGCGGAACTCTTAACCCAACCGTCGCTCAGTTGCCAGTGTTAGGCAACCATCGCGCCCTCGTTTATGGTAACCGGGAAGCTGTCATTAAACCATTTTTCCGGCACCGCAGGATCAAACCCGATTTTGTCACAAATCTCGGCTTTAGCCGCCGCATCAATTGGCCACAGACCCGCAGAAATCGCCGATTTACCAACCCCCGATGTGCCCAGAATTTCAGGTGCCCAGCCAACGCGGCGATAGATATGCACCATACGCGCATCAAACACGCCAACCGAACTGTCCAGACCGAACTGGATGCCCAGCTCTACGCCGGCCAGCATAAGTGACGCGGCCACCAGTTTGGCATCATCACCCGCACTTGGTGATACCATAAACCGGGTGCATTCCCAGATTAGCGGGCTGGAAATCAGCACGCCCTCGGTCAGATCCTGAAAATGATCGTTGATCATGGTCTGACCGGTTGTTGGCAATATCCGCATGGAACCACCATGGCTGCCATCGGGCAATTCATAAATGACATACATCGGGTTGATGTCGTCATACTCGTCGGTCTCAAAACCGTCACAATTAACCTGCACATCCCAACCAAGCCGTTCCTTGAATTGAGTTGCACGGTCCTTGAACATGCCTTCCCGAAGGGTCGGGAACGCGTCTAGCGCATCTGCATAGATGTATTTTATCATGGTTACTTTCTCCACCATATGGGCACCAACATGGTGCGGACAAATCGTTAAACGCCAATGAATGGCGGCACAAAAACTATTTGAACAGGAGGATCAGAACGTAATAAGACCTCTTGAATATGCCGTGGCAACTGCATGGACCACATTTAACGCGCCCAGTTTATGCCGGGCAGAATCAATATACACGCGAAGCGTGTGTTCCGATATATGCATTTTTTCGGCTATTTGACCACGGCTAAGGCCAACTGCAAGGAATTTAAGTGAATCTGTTTCGCGCGGCGAAAGCTGCGTATATTCGCGCGGCCCGTCCGGCAATACAATTTTAACGACTTGTTGATGAATATAATGGGAAATCAGCATCATGTCGCGCTTGGCTTCAGCCGTAAATTTCCCCCATTCGTTATCGTTGCATTGATGATTAACGGTAAACAAGGCAAATTGCCCGTTTGGCCCGCGTATTGGAATAGACAGGCCCTGATTGCCGATGCCCGCATCGGTGGCCTCGCCCAGAAACGCACGGCTACCCTTGCCTGACCAGTCAAGCCGCTTCCAATCCATAGGGTGAAAATGTTGCAAGGCGCCGCGAACGACCGGATCAACCTGTACATATTTTTTCTCTTGGTAATGATCCATCCACTCCGGCGTATAGGTCAGCGCAGCATAAGGCGCGCCATCAAGGTTAACCGCATGGTAGACAGCATTGGTAACGCCGTAAGTATCCCGCAGGGATTCAACAAGCGTTTGGATCTCGTTTGGTGTTTTGCTCGATTCCAGATTGCTCAGGAACTGCTCCAGCTTTGTCACGGTATCCATCCAAAACAAGTTCTCTAATAGAGACTCGCTCCAGCTCTGTTGCTGCTAAAAGGATCGCATCGTCCAAATGTTCGGACAGCGCCATCATTTTGCCTTCCAAAGCAAAAGCGCGGATATCCGCCAGTACATCGATTATCCAGTCTTTGTCCACCTTATCATTCTTCGCTACTATTTCAAGAGTGCCACCGTGTTTCTACCTTTATTACAGATGCATTAAGCCCCGAAAATTCCCCATATATGGGGAGGTCACGGAAAATAACCCATTGAAATCATTGAAAGACGTGAAATATGTCGTGAAAACTCGCCTTAAACTGTCTTCATTTTGCCTGATTCGGATCACAGGCGTTAACGTGATTCTATGATTTTGATGCCGCACGCGCATCCTCCAATGTTCGCAATCCGGTGGTTGGCGCGCTGACCAGCACTGCCATATTTCCGGGCTTGTGTTCATTATTCATCATTTTGGTATGCGCGTCAGGTATTTGGCCCCATGGCAAAACCTCGGACATACAAGGTTCGATCCGCCGCTCGATCATCAGCTGATTGGCTTGGCTGGCCTGTTTGAGATTGGCAAAATGGCTGCCTTGCACCCGTTTTTGATGCATCCACAAATACCGCGCATCCATGGTCAGATTATATCCGGTTGTGCCCGCACAAATCACCACCATACCACCGCGTTTAACCACAAAAACCGAAACCGGAAAGGTCGCCTGCCCGGGATGTTCAAACACAACATCAACATTATTACCCTTGCCGGTAATATCCCAGATGGCTTTGCCAAATTTGCGCGCATTGGCAAACCATGTCTTGTATTCATCCGTATTTACCGTCGGCATTTCCCCCCAACAGTCAAAATCTTTGCGATTAATCACGCCTTTTGCGCCAAGGCTCATAACAAAATCCCGCTTGCTTTCATCGGAAATCACGCCAATCGCATTGCCCCCCGCCGTATTAATCAACTGAATAGCAAAAGACCCAAGCCCGCCAGACGCCCCCCAAACCAGCACATTTTGCCCCGGTTTCAAGGTATGGGGCCGATGGCCAAACAACATGCGATAAGCGGTCGCCAAGGTCAGGGTATAACACGCACTTTCTTCCCAAGTCAGATGGGTCGGGCGGCGCATCAGCTGTTGTGCTTGCACCCGCGTAAATTGCGCGAAAGACCCGTCAGGGGTTTCATACCCCCATATGCGCTGGCTTTCGGAAAACATCGGGTCGCCGCCGTTACATTCCTCGTCATCGCCATCATCCTGGTTGCAATGCACGACCACCTCGTCGCCCACCTTCCAGCGTTTGATTTTATCGCCCACCGCCCAGATAATGCCCGAGGCATCGGACCCCGCGATATGATAAGGCTGCTGGTGAATATCAAACGGCGAAACCGGCGTGCCGAGACCCGCCCAGACGCCGTTATAATTCACCCCTGCCGCCATCACAAAGACCAGCACCTCGTGACTGTCAAGCGTGGGGGTATCGACAATTTCACATGCAAAGCTTTTGTCGGGCACACCGTGGCGTTCACGCCGGATCGCCCATGCATACATTTGTTTTGGCACATGGCCCATAGGGGGGATTTCACCGATTTCATACAGGTCTTTTTCAGGGGCCATTGTCCTATCCTCAAATTTGGTCACGCAAGATTGTTGCGCAAAGTGCTTCATTTGGGTAATGACATTATCTTTGTAACTCTGCAAGTTATTTTTGTGCGTTGCAGCAGAAAATTCTATTTGGGTGAATTATGGGGCAAATGTTCGATAGATTTGGCGTAATATTCCAACAGGTGTTTATTCTCGGGGTTAATCTGCAAAACCCCGTCGATTTCCTGCAATATATTACGCATGGTCAACATACGAATGCCGACATCCACCGCATAATCCTCATCGCCGCGCGGGATATGGTTATAAACATCCGAGGTTGCATAATTCTGCCACAGCCGGTGCGCGGATGCTTTGATGGCGATTTTACGCATCGGTTCGCCATTCGCCGCCAGCATAACCTTGGAAATCAGCGAAACCGGCAATACCGGAATTACATTGCCGATGGCCTGCATCAATGCATCCCCCAGCTCTGCGATCTGGTTTTCTTGGGGCTGGCCCTCGCGTGCCGCCACAAATTCACGCAAGGAAACCGGCTTGCCAAAACTAACCACCGCATAACCAAACCGGTGGAATTTACCCCGCATCCGCAGCCAGATATGATGGAAAAAGAATTTGAAAAACGACCCCGGCGCAAAACGAAAGGTCTTTTTGCCGCTCTGGTCTTTTGCCGCCAGCAAAACCCGATCTTCCAGAACCCGATCATAATTCAGGCCTACCGGCACAAAAACCACGTCTTTCACGCTGTCCGGCGTAAAGCCGCTAACGATATAGCTTAGCAATCCCAGCTTGGCTTTGCCCAGCCCGCCATCGCGGCTTAACCCGCCCTCGGGGAAAATCGCCTGGGTTACGCCGCCCTCGGTTGCCATTTGCACATAACGGGCTAAAACCTTGCGATACAACGGGTTAAGCGATTTTCGGCGAATAAAATACGCCCCCATTGACCGGATAAACCCCTGAAGCGGCCAGATCCGCGCCCATTCCCCCACCGCATAAGACAGCGCAGAACGGGCCGAGGCCAGATAGGTCACCAACACATAATCCATGTTCGACCGGTGATTCATCACAAATACAACGGTTGAATCCGGGTCAACCGCATCCATCGCGGATTCGTCCAGAAACCCCAGCCGCACCCGATAAAGCGATTGCGAAATCCAGCGCGACACCTTTGCTGCAAAGCCAAAATAGGCAAACGCCGAAAAATGCGGCACAATTTCGCGCGCATATCTGGCGGCCCGCTGGGCAACCAGCTCGGCTGGTATATCGCTGCTTTCAGCTTCTTCGATAATGGCTTGCGCGACTTCGGGGTCATGAATCAGCCGATCAATCAACACCCGCCGGTCGGTCAGCTTAAAGGGCTGGATTTTCAGTTGCAGACGATTATTCAGCTTTTTAACCGCGCGATTGAACCGCGTGCGAAAAAACCAGCGCACCGACGGGAAAAGCAACCGCTCCAATGCCGCGATCAATGCAAGAACCCCGCCTATCACCAAAACCCAAACGGGTATTTCCACCGTATTCAACATGATAACAGGTTATAGCAGTCTGGGTTCAGGTCCAGCCCTATCTTGATCATTATATTTCGCCATTTTACCATTATACGCAACTTTATTGCTTGCTCAATTTACGTTGCAGTGCAATATAACCCCGTCAACCGGAGGCTTATGATGAAAAAAGACAGACCATGGCTTTTTCGCACCTATGCGGGGCATTCCACCGCTGCTGCATCAAATGCGCTGTTTCGCAGCAATCTTGCCAAAGGCCAGACCGGGTTAAGCGTAGCGTTCGATCTGCCCACGCAAACCGGCTATGACAGTGATCACATCTTGGCGCGGGGCGAGGTCGGCAAGGTTGGCGTGCCCATCAGCCATCTGGGCGACATGCGCGCGTTATTTGATGATATTCCGCTAGAAACCATGAATACCTCGATGACCATCAACGCCACCGCGCCGTGGTTGCTGGCGCTGTATATTGCTGTGGCTGAAGAACAAGGTGCGAATATTTCAGCCCTGCGCGGCACCGTGCAAAACGATATTATCAAGGAATACCTGTCGCGCGGCACCTATATTTTTCCGCCCGAACCCAGCCTGAAAATGATTGGCGATGTGGCCGGATATTGCCTAGAAAATCTGCCCAAATGGAACCCGATGAACGTCTGTTCCTATCATCTGCAAGAGGCCGGCGCGACACCGGAACAAGAACTGGCATTCGCGCTGGCCACCGCCATTGCAGT
The DNA here is from genome assembly GCA_021648225.1 of Paracoccaceae bacterium. Taxonomy (GTDB): domain Bacteria; phylum Pseudomonadota; class Alphaproteobacteria; order Rhodobacterales; family Rhodobacteraceae; genus UBA3077. The sequence goes on along the minus strand of JAKITE010000028.1, from coordinate 11,766 downwards.
GCTGGACCAAGCCCGAGATCAGGTGCCAGAACAGGAATTCCCGCAGGTGGTGGCGCGGGTTTCGTTTTTTGTAAATGCCGGTATCCGTTTTGTCACCGAAATGTGCAAAATGCGGGCGTTTGTGGACCTGTGGGATGAAATTTGCCTAGATCGTTACGGTATTGATGACCCCAAATTGCGGCGGTTTCGTTACGGTGTGCAGGTTAATTCCCTTGGCCTGACCGAGCAACAACCGGAAAACAACGTTTATCGTATTCTGATCGAAATGCTGGCCGTCACCCTGTCAAAAAACGCCCGCGCCCGCGCTGTGCAACTGCCCGCATGGAACGAGGCATTGGGCCTGCCCCGCCCGTGGGATCAGCAATGGTCCTTGCGAATGCAGCAAATCATGGCCTATGAAACCGATCTTCTGGAATTTGACGACCTGTTTGATGGCAACCCGGCGGTGGATCGCAAAGTCGAGGCCTTGAAAACCGGCGCGCGCGCCGAACTGGCGCAAATAGACGCCATGGGCGGCGCGGTGGCGGCGATTGGATATATGAAATCAGCCTTGGTGGAAAGCAATTCAAAACGGCTGGCAAATATCGAAAACGGCAAAACAACCGTGGTTGGCGTTAACAGGTTTGAACAGGGCGAAAACAGCCCGCTCACCGCAGGTAAAAACGATATAATGACCGTCGACCCCGCGCTGGAATCTGCCCAGATCACTGCGTTAAATGCGTGGCGCCAAACGCGCGATAGTGCTGCCGTTCAGGCAGCGCTGAGCGCGCTCGGGTCGGCCGCGACAGCGGGCGAAAATATTATGCCGGCATCGATTACCGCTGCCAAAGCAGGGGTAACCACCGGCGAATGGGCCGCAACCATGCGCAAAATTTACGGCGAATTCCGCGCGCCAACCGGTGTTTCAAATGCAGTTTCCAACACCGCAACCGGCCTTGATGATCTGCGCGCGGCGGTTAGCAACCATGCCAAAAAAACCGGCAAACAACTGACATTCCTGATGGGCAAACCGGGGCTGGATGGCCATTCCAACGGCGCCGAGCAAATCGCGGTGCGCGCCCGCGATTGCGGCATGCGGGTGATTTACGAAGGCATCCGCATGACGCCCAAAGCCATTCTGGAAACTGCTGAAAGTAAGAATGCCGATGTGATCGGCCTGTCGATTCTTTCGGGCAGCCACCTGCCGCTGCTTAGCGAATTTTTGGCCCTGAAAACCACCGAGACGCCGGTTATTGTCGGGGGCATTATTCCTGATGATGACGCTGGAAAACTGCGCGATCAAGGCATTGCAAAAGTCTATACCCCCAAGGATTTTGACCTGAATAAAATCATGGCAGATATCATCGAACTGGCCGGCGGCTAATGCGCGGGCTGCTATAGCGGGCTTTCAGGAATTCCTGATTTGACCATGTTTCCAATAAATCCTGATCATATCCAAGCGCCAGCGCCAATGCCCATACCCGCGCCAGCAGGGTTTTGTTATCGGTCGCAAACCCCCGCCGTGCCCGCACATTAAAATTGTCATAAGGTTCGGTTTCTGAAAACCCAGCCAAATCAAACCCGCATTTCTGCCAAAGGCTTTGCAAGCCGCCCTGCCCATTGTCAAAAAGCGTTTCAAACCTGAAAACCCCCAGAAATGCCGGTGACGCATGTTGGTTTTTCAAAAAACTGTGCACCTCCAGCCAATGATACAGCCCCCGTTCAAAATACGAAAAATCAGCGTAATCTGTTTGAAATTCGGGAAAGGATACATTTGGTTGATGCGGGCGGATAATCCCGCCGTTGCTTAGCGAATCGTCACCATCGCCAAGCAATGCGTGGGTGGTCATGGATGCGGCTGTGGCAAAAGGATTGCGCAAAAGATGGATAAACTGAAACGCCGCGCCAAAGCGTTTTTCAAAATATGGTCCCCATGCATATGCGGGCCAGCCCGTATCGATATAGCTGCCACCGGCGGCCAGTTGCTGGTCAATGATTTCAAATTGCTGGCGAATCTGGTGGGTCTGGCTGACAACGGATTCAAATTCGGCCGATTGAAAAACCGTGGCAGATTTATAATTCGGCCCTGCGCCCTCATGCACTACCATTGTGTTTTGGTCGGCTTTGCCCAGCATTTGCGCCAGAAACTGGGTGCCGCACCGGCCGGTAGACATGAAATAAATGACTTTCGCCATATTACATCTTGCGCTCGGCCATCATTTTCTTCAGCTCGGCAATGGCTTTGGCAGGGTTCAATCCTTTGGGGCAGGAACGGGTGCAATTCATAATCGTATGACAACGATACAGCTTAAACGGATCTTCCAGATCATCCAGACGCTCACCCGCTGCCTCGTCACGCGAATCAATAATCCAGCGATAGGCATGCAACAACGCTGCTGGCCCAAGGTAACGATCGCCATTCCACCAATAGCTGGGGCAAGACGTCGAACAGGACGCGCACATCACGCATTCATACAAACCATCAAGTTTCTTGCGATCCTCGATAGACTGCCGCCATTCTTTGGCAGGCCGGTTGGTTTTGGTTTCCAGCCACGGCATGATGCTGGCATGTTGCGCATAAAAATGGGTCAGATCTGGGATCAGGTCTTTGACCACCGGCATATGGGGCAGCGGATAGATTTTGACATCGCCCGAAACATCATCCCAGCCATATAGGCAGGCAAGCGTGTTAATGCCGTCAATATTCATGGCGCAAGAACCACAAATCCCCTCACGGCACGAGCGGCGAAAGGTCAGCGACGGGTCAATGTCGGTTTTGATTTTGATCAGCGCATCCAGCACCATCGGGCCACAATCATCCAGATCAATATAATAGGTATCAATGCGCGGGTTTTCCCCTGCATCGGGATCATAGCGATAGATTTTAAAGGCCCGCACATTGGTAGCACCATCCGGTTTTGGCCAGATTTTGCCAACCTTCATACGGGAATTCTTTGGAAGCGAGAGTTCAACCATTGGTTAGTTAGCCCCTAAGCTAGACACAATCGTGCCGCCATTTTCAATATACGGCAAGGCCGCCAGTTTCTGTTCATCCGTCATGCCCGCCCAGATAACCTGATCATCGGGTGACAAAGACGCACCCGAAGGCAAATACCCGACCGCGCCGGTGCTGGTGGTTTCAAGGCAACCGGCCAAGAATAACACTGCCATTAAGGCTGCTGCTTTTTTCATATTCTATCCCTCCAGTATTTGGCCGTTGCTGGCCAGTTCAGACATGCAGGCCTCGAATGTTTGCGCCTGTGGTTTTGGTGTCAGGTTTATCCGTAATCCCATGCCAAAGCTTGGCCCGGTTTGGGAATTCACGCCAATGGTTGTGTTGCCAGAAACCACCTGCGCGGCCTCCGCTGCCTGTGCATTGCACATGGCTATCGCATCAGCGCGGCTCATGGTTTCAAATGTTTGCGTGCAGGCTGAAATTGCCAGCACCATTCCCGAAAAAATAAAAACCCGTTTCATAATATTTCCTTTAATAAACACGCTTTTTGGGCGCGAGCTTTTTCATCTCGATGCCGCCATCCTTTTCAGCGGTTAGCGGGTTTAGATGCACATCACGATAGGTCAAATCAACCTGCCAGTCATCCCCCACCGTTGCCAATGAGTGTTTACGCCAGTTTTTATCATCACGATCGGGGAAATCCTCATGGGCATGGGCGCCACGGCTTTCTTTTCTCGCCTCAGCAGAAACAATGGTGGCCAGCGCGTTTGGCATCAGGTTTGCCAGCTCCAGCGTCTCCATAAGGTCGGAATTCCAGATCATAGAGCGGTCGGTAACGCTTAGATCATTCATCATACCGGCAACTTTATCCATCTTGGCGCATCCCTCTGCCAGACTTTCGGAAGTGCGGAAAACCGCTGCGTCATCCTGCATGGTTTTTTGCATTTTCAGGCGGAGTTCCGCTGTGCCGATGCTGCCGTTCAGGTGGCGCATCCGGTCAAAACGTTCCAGCGCCGAATCGGTTGATGCCTGATTGGTGGGTCGAATGGCGCTATCGGGGTCAATGATTTCACCTGCCTTGATCGCCGCCGCGCGGCCAAATACCACCAGATCAATTAATGAATTGGACCCAAGGCGATTGGCCCCGTGAACGCTTGCACAACCGGCCTCGCCCACCGCCATCAATCCGGGTTGAATACGGTCATGGTCATCGGCTGTCGGGTTCAGAACCTGCCCCCAATAATTGGTCGGGATGCCACCCATATTATAATGCACGGTTGGCAATACCGGAATCGGTTCTTTGGTAACATCAACCCCGGCAAACACTTTTGCGCTTTCGGAAATACCCGGCAGGCGTTCGGCTAATGCTTCAGCCGGAAGATGTTGCAGGTTCAGATAAACATGGTCTTTGTTCGGGCCAACGCCGCGACCTTCGCGGATTTCAATGGTGGAGCAACGCGAAACAACATCGCGCGAGGCCAGATCTTTGTAGGTTGGCGCGTAACGCTCCATGTAACGTTCGCCTTCGGAATTGGTCAGGTAACCGCCTTCGCCGCGCGCGCCCTCGGTAATCAACATGCCTGCGCCATAAATGCCGGTGGGGTGGAATTGCACAAATTCCATGTCTTGCAGGGGCAAGCCCTGACGCGCCACCATACCGCCACCATCGCCGGTGCAGGTATGGGCCGATGTAGCGCTGAAAAACGCACGGCCATAACCGCCGGTGGCCAGCACTGTCATTTTGGCGTTGAACCTGTGCAAGGTGCCGTCGTCCAGCTTCCATGCCAGCAGGCCCTGAATTTCTCCATCCTCGGATTTGATCAGATCAATGGCAAAATATTCGATGAAAAACTCGGCATTGTTTTTCAGGGATTGCCCGTAAAGCGTGTGCAACATGGCATGGCCGGTGCGATCTGCGGCCGCACAGGTGCGTTGCACCGGCGGGCCTTCGCCGTATTCGGTGGTATGGCCGCCAAACGGGCGCTGATAGATTTTGCCTTCCTCGGTGCGCGAAAAAGGCACGCCGTAATGTTCCAGCTCATAAACCGCCTTGGGGGCCTCGCGGACCAGATATTCCATCGCGTCCATATCGCCCAGCCAGTCTGACCCTTTGACGGTGTCATACATGTGCCATTTCCAATTGTCCGGCCCCATATTGGCAAGGCTGGCTGCAATGCCGCCTTGGGCTGCCACGGTGTGCGAACGGGTCGGGAAAACCTTGGTGACACAGGCAGTCTTCAGCCCCTGTTCGGCCATGCCCAGCGTGGCGCGCAAACCCGCACCGCCAGCGCCCACAACAACCACATCATAATAGTGGTCGGTAATTTCATATGCAGCCATTTTTATTTCCTTACTCAGCCGCCAAAGGCGATTTTAGCGATTGAAAAAACACCGGTCACACCCAGAATGGTGGAAAATGCTGTGTTGGCCAGCAGCGCCAGAACCAGCTTTTTCTTGCCGTGGATGTAATCAATGATAACCTCTTGCAAGCCGTTTTTCAGGTGCATCGACATGGTGATAAAAAACAAAATGCCGACAATTGCGTTAAACGGGTGCGCGTAAGCATGGCGCACTTCGTCAAAATCCTTGCCCAGATTAATCGCCAGCGGCAGCACAAACAAAACCACCAGCGGCACCAGCGCGATTGCCGAAATCCGCTGTCCGATCCATTCATGGGTGCCATCTTTGGCAGAGCCAAGCCCGCTAACCCGTTGCCTGTCTGTTTGATAAGACATCAAGAACCCCCCAATGAAATAACCACAATCAAAATGGTCAGAATAATCGAACCAGCAATCACCGCCATGCCGGAACGCCAAGCGGTTTGCAGATCAAACCCGTAACCCGCATCCCAGAACAAATGCCGGATACCGTTGCAAAGATGAAACATCAAAGCCCAAAGCGAGGCAATCAGGATTAACCCGCCAAAAACCGAGGTCAAAACCGCATCGGCAAACGCAAAATATTTCTCGCCAATCGCCAGGGTTAAAAACCACCAAGTAACCAGCACAATGCCAAGGCTAAGCCCGACACCGGTGATGCGATGGGTGATTGATAAAATCATGGTATACATCGGGCGGTAAATTGATAAATGCGGCGAAAGCGGGCGATCGCCACGGTTTACATCAGCCATTATACACTCCTCGGGCAGGGTTTTCAGGCGCAACCTTACGCAAACAAAGCTTTAGAGCAAGTAAAACTGCGGCGATTTGGTATATATATTTTATTTTCAACCAGTTGTGATCACAAAAAAAAATTAAGTGATCACAATTCTTCAGGGCAGACATTGTTTATTATAGGAGTTTTCTTTTAAAAAAGGCCAAGCTCGGAAACCCTGCCGATCTTAGGGGATCAATACCCAATAATCCAGATCCAGCAATATATGGGGCAAATATTTGCCATCATGATTCTCGAGCGCAAATCCCTTGTCTTGTTGGTTCACTGCCACCAGCCGCAAACGCAATGCCCCCATACCGTTAATCTCTGCCTTGTCCAGCACCTCGGACCACGCCCGGACCGTATCATTGGCAAAAGCAGGGTTGGCATGGCTGCCAGAATTAATCGCCAAAATCATCTGCGCATTTGCCAAGCCGTTAAATGACAGCGCCCGGGCCATGGACAGGATATGCCCGCCATAAACCAGCCGTCGCCCGTCGGGGCGCTGACTGGTATCAAAATGCACTTTGGCGGTGTTTTGCCATAACCGCGTGGCCATCATATGTTCGGATTCCGACAGGGTTATGCCGTCAATATGGTCAATCTTTTCGCCGATTTCATAATCTTCAAACCGGTGCTTTTCGCCCGCCAGCGTGAAATCATAATTGCCAAAATCCAGCCCCTCGGGCAGGGTTAAATCCTTGGCCGCAACATTTTGGGATAACTCCGGGATCACCGTTTCCGGCGCGGCTGCATCCAGATTATCTTTGCGCACCATCACCCAGCGCACATATTCAAGCACGGTTTCATCCCGCTGGTTCAGCCCTGTGGTTCGCAACCAAACCACGCCGTTTTTGCCATTGGAATTTTGCTTTATGCCGATAATTTCGGATCTCGCCCGCAAGGTATCGCCCGCGTAAACCGCCCGCAAAAACCGAGCCTCCGCATAGCCCAGATTGGCCACCGCATTCAGCGAAATATCCGGCACGGTTTTGCCCAGCACCAGATGAAACACCACCAGATCTTCGATCGGGCTGGCAGGCAACCCGCAACTGCGGGCAAATTCATCGGATGAATATAACGCAAACCGGCCGGGATACAGCGCTTGATAAAGCGCGCGCTCGCCGCCCGAGACCGTGCGCGGCACCGCGTGGTCAAACACCTGCCCTACCGAAAAATCCTCAAAGAAATTACCGCGAGAGGTTTTCACACTTGCCCCAGTTTCATATCACGCGAATAGTCGCCATCATATTGCTTGACCACCGCCTGCGCGCAACGCACCACACCGCGGGCTGCATCAAATGTCATAACAGGGTCACCTTGCAGCGACCAGCCTTTTGACAGGGCCTCGGACACCTTATGGCAAAATTCCGACGTATCGTCTTCGGTTAATAATCTGTATGCAAGCATGTTATCCTCCAAAAGGCGACGGGCCGATCCAGATATGTAATCCGGCAATCACCACAAATACCACCACAGAAATCACCAGCCATTTAATATCGGCAGATGCAGGGCCAGCAATGGGCCGCTGCCATTTTCCCTCGGCCATATTGATCAGCATCATTGAAACCAGCGCCCAGATACCAATGCCGCCAAACAGCACAATCGAAGCCATATCGCCATTGGCCAGCAAATGTGCTGCTGCCCAGACAACCGCACCCCAAAGCATCGGATGGCGCAGCCAAGTGCCCGCGCGCCCCTTGGCACTGCCCATACCCAGCAAGGCAATGGCCACCAGCATCATCAGATTATTCAGATGCTTGCCCCAGCTTGGTGCATCATAGACAACATCAACCGGCGCGGCGCGATAACCCGATACCATCAAAACTACCGACACTATCAACAAAACCCCGAAAACAGCCTTGGCAGGGCCAACCCCCAGTTTTGCCTCCATTCCAGCGCGCAAACCGGGCGTCAGACGTTTTGCCAAATGGCCAAGCCACCAGATCGCCATGCCAATATATAGCAGTGTCATTTTATTTCCCCTCAAGTATTTTTATCTGGTTCGATTTTGCCAGCAAACGCTTTGCGTTTTCAACGTGTAAATTCTCGACGATTTTTCCATCAACCACAGCCACGCCATCGGCTTGCTCAAATGCTGCAATGTAACGCGCAGCCAAGGCCAGATCATCGGCATTTGGCGCAAAAACTTTGTTGGCAATGTCAAGCTGCGCGGGGTGAATCAGGGTTTTGCCATCAAAGCCCATATCGCAACCCTGTTGGCATTCGGCCTCCAGCCCCTGATCATCCTTAAAGGCATTAAACACCCCGTCAACACAGATCAGCCCATGCGCCCGCGCCGCCAGCAAACAAATCGACAGGCTGGTCATTACCGCCACGCGATCAGCGGTATGGCTGGCAAACAGGTCTTTGACCAGATCATTGGTGCCAATTACAAACCCCGCCAGCTTTGGCGTTTGGGCTATTTCAGCCGCGTTCAGAATGCCTCGGGGGGTTTCCATCATTGCCCAAAGCCGGGTTTTGCCGCGCAATTGCGGGGCTACGGCAGCCAAATCGGCACTACGATTAACCTTTGGAATCAATATTCCGTCAGGCTCGGCTGCAATTGCCGCTGCCAGATCCTCCCTGCCCCAAACCGTATCCAGCCCGTTGATGCGGATCAATATTTTTCGCGGGCCATACCCCCCCGCGCCAATCATTTTGGCCACCAAACCCCGCGCTGTAATTTTATCGTCAGGCGCAACCGCATCTTCCAAATCCATAATCAACGCATCCGCTGCCAGTGTTTTGGCCTTTTCCAAAACCCGTTGCCGCGACCCGGGCAGATATAGAACTGAACGATAAGGATGGGACATAGCTGCGTCTTTCTGAATTTGTTGCACCGCAACAACATACCAGCCCTTTTCGCAATCGCAATACAATCCTGCGCTTGCGACGAATCGAAAATAGGGCTAGGCCAAGGGGGAATTTTGACCCTTTAGGAGAATCTCCAATGGCACGCGCAAAAATAGCCCTGATCGGCGCCGGACAAATCGGCGGCACGCTCGCCCATCTCGCTGCAATGAAAGAACTGGGCGATATTGTCCTGTTCGATATTGCCGAAGGCATCCCGCAAGGCAAAGCACTGGACATCGCCGAAAGCGCACCGGTTGATAGGTATGACGCTGAAATGTCAGGCGCAAACGATTATTCCGCCATTGCCGGCGCGGATGTGTGCATTGTTACCGCAGGCGTAGCCCGCAAACCGGGCATGAGCCGCGATGACCTGCTGGGCATTAATCTAAAGGTTATGAAATCGGTTGGCGAGGGCATTGCCGCCCATGCCCCAAATGCCTTTGTGATCTGCATTACCAACCCGCTGGATGCCATGGTCTGGGCCTTGCGCGAATTTTCCGGCCTGCCAAAACATATGGTTTGCGGCATGGCGGGAATTCTTGATTCCGCGCGTTTCCGGCATTTTCTGGCCGATGAATTCGAGGTTTCGGTCAAAGACGTCACCGCATTTGTGCTGGGTGGCCACGGTGACACCATGGTGCCGCTGGCGCGTTATTCCACGGTTGCAGGCATTCCTTTGCCGGACCTCCTGGAAATGGGCTGGACCACGCAAGATAAACTGGATGCCATCATTCAGCGCACCCGCGATGGTGGTGCCGAAATCGTTGGCTTGCTGAAAACCGGCTCTGCGTTTTATGCGCCTGCTGCATCGGCAATTCAAATGGCCGAAGCCTTCCTCAACGATCAAAAACGCCTATTGCCCTGCGCGGCCCATGTGGAGGACGCTTACGGTTTGAAAAACACCTATGTTGGCGTGCCAACCATTATTGGCGCTGGCGGCATTGAAAAGATTGTCGAGATTAAGCTGAACGCCGATGAACAAGCCATGTTTGACAAATCGGTTGCTGCGGTCAAAGGCCTTGTAGACGCCTGCATCGCCATTGACGGCTCGCTGGCCTAAACGCCACCTCAAGCCGAATAAAACAAGGCCATGCCCACACGGGTGTGGCCTTTTTATTTGCCAAAAGCACAAGGCCGGACCCAACGTCACTTGATGTTTTTTTGCGAAACTACTTGCATTATCTCTGGTAAATCCTATTTCTTGAACATCGTTCATAAATTTGGAGGAAAGATAATGAAATTCCGATTGATACTGCCATTTTTGCTAACCGCCAGTATTTCACAGGCGCAAACCAACCCGTTTATTGCCAGCGAAACCCTATCCATGGCCCAATCACGGCTTATGGACATGCCAACCAGAACCGATGACCAGAATTTTGCGCTTGGCGCGGTGCATTTCCTGCGCGGTATTGAGAAAACCCTGCAAACCCGCTGGCTGCACAATGCCACGCTGGATGATTTTGACATGCCGGTTTTGCGCTTGCCCGTGGCACCAAACCTCGATGCGCAGCCTTTTACGCCGGACCTGATTACCAATATTTTTACCGAATTGCTGACAGATATGGAAGCCAGCCGCATTGCGCTTGATGCGGTGAACGGCGAAGTTGCCTTGCGGATCAACCTGAATGATCTGTGGTTTGACATCAATATGAACAACCAGCGGGATCAGGCCGAAGGGATTCTGGACACCGGAGCGGCACTGATTTTCCCACAACAAAATTTTGGCGGAGCACCGACGCCACCACAAAACATTAAAGTCCAGTTTGATACCGCAGATGTGGCTTGGCTAACCGCCTATACCCACCTGATTTCCGGTGTTTCTGAGATGGTGGTGGCGTTTGACCCGACCGAAGCGATTGAAACCGTGATGCAATCCGTCAATGAAATGGATCAATTGCGTGGCTCGGCTTTGGTCCGGCGTAATTTCGTTAGCGAAAACGAGGTTAACTGGCTTGACCAGTTTGCTATGGTTTACGGAGCCTTGAACATGCAGCCCGACGCCACCCGCACCCGCGCCGCCCATGCGCATTTTCTCAATATGATCGCTGAAAACAAGGTGTTCTGGGCTGATCTAGCGCTGGAAACCGATGATACGCTGGAATGGATTCCCAACGAGAACCAACAATCGGCGCTTGGCATTGATATGCCCATAGGCACTGGCGTGGCTTGGCAAGCCATTCTTGCAGATGCCGAGGCTATTTTGAATGGTAATCTGCTGATCAACCATTGGCGGGTCTCGCCAGGGGCTGGCATTAATGTCAAAGCAATGTTTATGGACCCGCCACCGGTGGATATTGTTACATGGATTCAAGGTTCTGGCCTGTTGCCTTATATGGAACGCGGCCCGATTGCGACTTCGGAAAGTATAAACGGGTTTAACCGTCTGGTTTCGGGGAATTCCCTCGGATTTTCCTTTATGCTGAACTAAAATCATATTTTGTGATCACACGCGAAAATCGTGTGATCACAAAACCAATTATTCACAATATATTCATGTGACACTCTGCCAAAACACTTGGTGTTACCCAGGAATCATGCCTTATTATCCTCAATTGAACGAAATATTTACGTTTTCACGCGCAAAACGCTGGAATTGATCAAATAAGGGACAGATGCCATGAACATCCACGAATATCAGGCGAAAAAACTTTTGGGCGAATATGGCGCTCCGATTTCAGACGGGCGACCGGTGCTAAAGGCCGAAGACGCCAAAACCGCTGCGGGCGAACTTGATGGCCCGATCTGGGTTGTGAAAGCGCAAATCCATGCGGGCGGGCGCGGCAAGGGTCATTTTCTGGAACCCGAGGCTGGCTCTGCCGGTG
>JAKITE010000027.1 GCA_021648225.1 Paracoccaceae bacterium | reverse complement strand
ACATCTGCACTGGCCCGCAACCCGCCCAGAATCGCCAACTCCTGTTCAATACCCATCGCCGCCGAGCCATCTTTTGAAAGCGGGTGCCGCCGTCTTGTTTCGCTAAAACGCTTATCCAGTGTTGCGGTTGAACAATCCAGAAACAACAGCCGCACCGAAAGACCGGCATTGTTCTGGCTGCTGGCAATCGCATCAAGCAAGCCACTGGCAGAAAAATCCCGGGTGCGGGTATCAATGCCAATCGCCAGCGGGTGGTCCATGGGTGGGCCGGAAAGCAGACGATCAAGCAAGGTCAAAGGCAGGTTATCAATACTTTCATAGCCCAGATCCTCCAGCGCCTTGATCGCGGTTGAGCGTCCGGCACCTGCTGGTCCGGTTACAAAAACTATTTCTTGCTGTTTGGCCATAATGCCCCCTATCCCAGTTTTAACACACAAAACACCGCGTTTGCCAGATGCAGATTATTGCCGCCAAAAACAAGCGGCAGTTTTAGCCCCAGCAAAGCAATTGTTTTATCTTCGGGCAGGCGGCGCACCTCGCTTTTGTTCATATCAACCACAAATTTCAAGGTAGCGCTGGCACTATATGGCATTTCCAGAATACCAAAACTACGGGCCTCGATCTGACCCAGAATACTGTCGGGCGGGCTTGTCATAATTTTATCATCTTTGCGCGTCAGGTCCACCGCGTCATCGGAAACCAGGGTTGCGCCCAGCGCAATCAGCGCCAGCGAAACGCTGGATTTCCCCGAACCGGAATCGCCGATAATCAGGACCGATTGACCGTCATATTCGACACAAGAACCATGAATACGTTGTTTTTCCATTACACCGGTAACCTTATCAAAAACTGCGCCCCGCCGGATTCCGAAACATTGCGAACTGTAATTGTGCCGTTATGGGCCTCGATAATCTGTTTGCAAATCGCCAACCCAAGGCCCGAATGATCCCCGAATTGCGCCTCTGGTCGCTCGGAATAAAACCGTTCAAAAACATCCAAAAGATTTTCCGCCGGAATGCCCGGGCCGTTATCGGTAAACCGGATTTCGATCATGTCAGGCCCGTCATAATCCAGCGAAATTTTAAGCCAGCCATGTTCAGGGATAAAATCAAGCGCATTGCTGATCAGATTATCAAAAACCTGCGACAACCGCCCGTCCAGCCCGAAAACTTCAAATTTCTCATTGCCGGATTCCAGCGATATTTTAACATTTGGCCATTCCGAAGCATAATGCTCAACGTGGTTTTTCAACAATTTATCCAGATCAACCGGCGCCCATTGTTCATGAACCAGCTCACCGTCCAGACGCGACGCATTGGAAATATCGGTGACCAGACGGTTAAGCCGGTCAACATCGCCACGAATAATACCAAGCAAAGCAACCCGCTCCTCATCCTCCAGTGGATAACCAAGGGTTTCAACCGCCGAACGCAGCGAGGTTAGCGGATTCTTGATTTCATGGGCAACATCCGCTGCAAAATTTTTATTCAGGTCAATGCGTTCAAACAAAGCCTCGATCATTTGGCGCATGGCCCGTGACAGATCGCCGATTTCATCGGGCCGCGCGGTCAGATCAGGAATCTGGATCAGAGCGGGATTCAACCGCTGGCCAGCGCTGTCATAAGCCATATCCGCCGCATCCGCCAGCCGCCGGAGCGGGCGTGCAATAGAGTTTGCCAGCACGATTGACAACACAATCGAGGTAAGAATCGCCAATACAAAAATTTGCAAAATCTGTTCACGCTCCTGCCGGATCACCGCGTCGATCTCACCGCCAAGGGTCGAAATCAGGATGACTTTATCGGTTTTTCCATCCACCACAATTGGCGCGGCAACGCTGATAAAAAGATCACCCGAGCTGGTAAAAGTAGACCGCTGGGTCTGGTTCGGCTGTTCAATTGCATTGGCGACCAACGTATTGAACCGCGCCAAAAGGCTGCTGCTGGTTAGCCCTGAAACCTCCGACGGGCCAGATAGGGTTTGCCAAACCGTTTGCAAAATACCAGTCAAAAGGTTGGTGCTATCCGCCTGGTTTTTCACCCCGTCAGAGCCGGTAATCGTATTGGGTAATTGCTGCATTATCAAATTGGCATCGGCATCATAAAGCCGGACAATCGAGCTGATCGGTTTTGCAAGGCTGTTAAAATAGGCTTCGGAAATAACCGGTTGTGCCGAAATAGCTGCGGCCAGAATCTCGGCCTGTTGCAACATATCATCACGGCGCTGGCTTACCCTGCCCTCGTCCGCTTGGCTAAGATACAAAACCCCGGCCACCAGAATACCCAGCGCAACCAGATTAAACATAATGATTTTTCGCGCCAGCAATGACCGGTTAAAGGTCAAAAACCGTTTTTTCTTGCGCGAAAGGTTAACGCTGTCGGGGATTCGCAGCATCGACGGAATATTATCGTCAGGCTTTGGCATTATGCTTGGTTATAGCGATATCCGACGCCATACAGGGTTTCGATCGAATTGTAATTGGCATCCAGCTTTTTGAATTTCTTGCGCAGGCGTTTGATATGGCTGTCAATAGTGCGATCATCCACATAAACCTCGTCCGCATAAGCAACATCCATCAGCTGATTGCGTGATTTCACCACCCCGGGCCGCACCGCCAGCGCGTTTAGTATGATAAATTCGGTCACGGTCAAAACGACATCTTTGCCATTCCATGTCACCTTGTGGCGCTGTTCATCCATTTGCAAAGATCCGCAAACAACCAACGGCATATCCGCATCCGGATCTTCGCCCTTAAGGGCGACATCCCGCCGCCGCAAAACCGCCTTGATCCGTGCGATCAGCCGGCGCTGGGAAAAGGGTTTGCAAACATAATCATCCGCGCCCATGCCAAGCGCCACCAGCTCGTCGGTTTCCTCGTCTTTCGAGGTCAGAAAAATAACCGGCAATTCCGATTGCTGGCGCAACCTGCGCAACAGCTCTATGCCATCCATACGGGGCATTTTTATATCGAGCACCGCCAGATCGGGCGGCTCGTCCACCAAAGAAAAAAGCGCAGATGCGCCATCGGTAAAGGTCGTAACATCGAATCCCTCTGCCCTGAGGGCAATGGAAACCGATGTCAGGATATTTCGATCATCATCAACTAAGGCAATACTAGGCATAACGTCTCCCCATATTCCGTTTGGCGCATATTCCTGTATCTAACCCGTTATTGCAACAGTGAAAATCGAGGCCACGGATGCAGGTTTTGCCTGTGTCTTATTGCCCCATTTTAACTGTGGATTTTGCGATGATGCACAGCTAAACAACCCCTTAACGGAAAATGCCGGAATTAGCCCTCCGGCCCGTTAATTTCTTGGGGACAGAGGCCCGCGCTATCGCGTGGCTTCAAAATTGGAGTATCAAAAATGGAAACTGGCACAGTCAATCCAGCGCAAAAGCTGGAGAATTCTGGCATTTCTGGACTTTCAAACATCTTTTACAACCTGCCCGAAGCCGCGCTGATGCAGCATGCCGTGCGCCGCTCTGAGGGCGAAATCGGCAAAGGCGGTGCCTTTCTGGTTTCAACCGGCAAGCATACCGGACGCTCCCCCAAAGACAAATTTGTGGTGCGCGAGCCTTCGGTTGAAGACACAATCTGGTGGGAAAACAACCCGCCAATGGCAATGGATGCGTTTGCAACCCTGCATGCAGATATGCTGGCACATATGAAAGGCGGCGACTATTTTGTGCAAGACCTGTTTGGCGGTGCTGATCCCGAATATCGCCTGAATGTGCGGGTGATCACCGAGCTGGCATGGCACATCCTATTCATTCGCCACATGTTACGACGCCCTAAAACTACCGAATTGCTTGATTTTGCGCCCGAATTCACCGTCATTAACTGCCCCGACTTCAAAGCGGACCCGGCCCGTCATGGCTGCCGTTCCGAAACCGTGATCGCGATTTCGTTTGAAAAGAAACTGGTGCTAATCGGCGGCACGTCTTATGCGGGCGAAAACAAAAAGTCGGTATTTTCAATTCTGAATTACCTACTGCCCGATCAAAATGTCATGCCGATGCATTGTTCGGCCAATCACGCCATTGATGATCCCACCGATACCGCCGTATTTTTCGGGCTTTCCGGCACCGGCAAAACCACCCTTTCCGCAGATCCCGACAGGGTTTTGATTGGCGATGACGAACATGGCTGGTCCGATCACGGCACCTTTAATTTTGAAGGCGGCTGTTACGCCAAAACCATCAATCTGTCACCCGATGCGGAACCCGAGATTTACGCAACCACTTCGATGTTTGCCACCGTGGTTGAAAATATGGTCTATGATCCGATTACACGCGAACTCGATTTTGCCGATGACAGCCTAACGCCAAACATGCGCTGTGCCTATCCGCTAGAATACATTTCCAACGCATCCGAAAGCTCCATGGGTGGATTACCTAAAAATATCGTCATGTTAACCTGTGATGCTTTCGGGGTGTTGCCGCCGATTGCAAAATTGACACCGGCGCAAGCCATGTATCATTTTCTGTCCGGTTTTACCGCCAAAATCCCCGGCACAGAAAAAGGTGTTACTGAACCAATCCCGACCTTTTCCACCTGTTTTGGCGCGCCGTTCATGCCGCGCCGCCCCGAGGCATATGGCGCATTGCTGCGCGACAAAATCAACCAGCACGGGGTGAATTGCTGGCTGGTAAATACCGGCTGGACAGGCGGTGCCAAAGGCCGTGGTGGTTCTCGAATGCCGATCCGCGCCACCCGCGCATTGTTGACCGCTGCGTTAAGCGGCAGCTTGAATGATCGCGAATTCCGCACTGATCCGAATTTCGGTTTTGAAGTGCCAGAGGCCGTAAAAGGCGTTGCAAAAGTCTTGCTGGACCCGCGCCGCACATGGGAAAACGGCGAGGAATACGACGAACAAGCGTTAAAACTGGTGCAAATGTTTAGCGATAATTTCAAACAATACGAACCGCATGTTTCAGACGATGTTTTGGCTGTATTGATCAAACCATAAATTAATTCGGGCGGTTAACGCCGCCCGAATTAACCCATAAATCCGCGCCGCAGCAGGTTTAGCCCGGCAATAACCAGCACAAAAAGCGTGGCTTTGCGAAACAGCTGCTGGTCGATCCGGTCTTGCACATAAAACCCGACAAACATGCCTGCCATCGCGGGAATAACCAGTGCCATTGAAAACGGCAGGCTAACCGTATTCAGCACGCCGGAACCAAGATGCGCGATGGTCAGCACCATGGACCCCAGCAAAAACGAAATGCCCTGCACACGAATTTGCTCCACCTTAGGCGTATCCATCGCCATTAAATACATCAAAATCGGTGGCCCCCAAACCCCGGCAAGCCCGCCAAAAAAACCAGCGACAAGTGCGGTTATTAATTCATAAACCCGCCTTAACCGCTGTTTAACCCGAGGCCGCCAGCCAATAATTTGCAAGGTGCCAAAAAAGGTAATCCCGCCACCAAGGGTAAGAAACAAAAAGGCTTCCGGCACAATCACAACCAGCTTGGCGCAAAAATAAATTGTCACCAGCAAAATCAAATTCAACCGCCAGAATTTTTTCAGGCTGGCCACTGCCTCCGCCAGCCCATTGCGGATAGATTGCCAAAAATTAGTCACCAATCCCGGCAAAATCATCGCGGCAATCGCGGTTTCCGCAGACATAACCGTGCCAATACCGCTAACCACAATCATCGGCAAAGCAAACCCGATCGCGCCTTTGATAAACCCCGCCAAAGCCATCACAAAAAAAGCAATAATTATTGCCCAAATGCCATAACTTGCGGAAATTGCAGCAAATGCTTCCATTAGACCTCTTCGCACCGCTAGAATAATAGCGCAACGCTAATTTTATTCCGAAAAATTGTAGATTTTTGTATTTTAGTTGCGCCTACGAATTGACACGCCTTGGATTGCCGATATATCTTCGCAGATGCAGCATTTTATTGCGGCGCAAAACTGAAAGTTCGAAACGTGACCAGCCAAGCCATATTGCCAAACCTCCTGCCGCTTTGCTCCCAAGCGTTAAGCGCGGTTGAAACCCTGTATCAAAATGTCAAAATCTCGGTAAAAACCAAGGTATCCTCCGAAGGCAGGATTTCGGCAAATTTGCTGGAACAGCACCAGTTCGAAACCCACGGGCTTGCTTGGCTTGCCACCTATGTTGAAAGCCTGCAACAGATGTTTGCATGGGCGCAATCTCTTGAAAAATATGGTAAATTTAGTGAACTTGATCAGTTAATCTTGCAAATTGCGTTTGGCGAATACCTAAACCAGATCATCGGTGGCATTCCCATGTCGCAAACCGAAATCATCCGGATTTCAGACCTGACAGACACGCCGCACGGGCTTGAATCGCCGCTGCTCCGAAGCGCAAATACAGACGCTGCCCGCAAACGTCTGGTAGAATTGATGATTGAGCAAACCGGCGCCAGCTGTTTTGGCAACCCCGGCCTTGATGATGAATATGACATGATCCGCGACCAGTTCCATCGTTTTTCGAACGATAAAGTCGCACCCTTTGCCCATGAATGGCATCTAAAAGATCAATTGATCCCGATGTCGATCATTGATGAAATGGCCGAACTAGGTGTTTTTGGCCTGACCATCCCCGAAAAATATGGCGGTTCCGGTATGACCAAAACCGCAATGTGTGTAGTTACCGAAGAATTGGCGCGCGGATATATCGGCGTTGGCTCACTTGGCACGCGCTCAGAAATTGCCGCCGAATTGATCCTTTGTGGCGGTTCCGAGGCACAAAAACACCGTTGGCTGCCCGGCATTGCCAGCGCAAAAATCCTGCCAACCGCCGTGTTCACCGAACCCAATACCGGATCAGACCTAGGCAGCCTTTCAACCCGCGCGATTGCTAGCGGTGATGATTTTGTGATCACAGGCAATAAAACCTGGATCACCCATGCAGCGCGCACCGATATGATGATTATTCTGGCCCGCACTGATCCAAAAACCACCAATTACAAAGGCCTGTCGATGTTGATGGGTGAAAAACCGCGCGGCACCGACCAAAACCCGTTCCCCGCAAAAGGCATGACCGGCAGCGAGATCGAGGTGCTGGGATATCGCGGCATGAAAGAATACGAACTGGCCTTTGACGGATTCAAACTGCCTGCTGAAAATCTGCTGGGAAATGTCAAAGGCCAAGGCTTTAAGCAATTAATGCAAACCTTTGAATCCGCACGTATTCAAACCGCTGCCCGGGCCATTGGCGTGGCGCAATCTGCCATGGATCTGGGCCTGAAATACGCGGTTGAACGGCATCAATTTGGCAAACCACTGGTCAAATTTCCGCGGGTTTATGGCAAACTGGCAATGATGGCGGTGGAAATCACCATCGCGCGGCAGCTAACCTATTTTGCGGCTCGCCAAAAGGACGCTGAAAAGCGCTGTGATCTGGAGGCAGGTATGGCTAAATTGCTGGCAGCCCGCATCGCATGGGCCAGTGCTGACAATGCGGTGCAAATCCATGGCGGCAACGGTTTTGCGATGGAATATCCGGTGTCACGAGTGCTTTGCGATGCCCGCATTCTGAATATTTTTGAAGGTGCTGCCGAAATTCAGGCCAACGTGATTGCCCGCAGATTACTGGCCTGATCGCCCCGCCAGAACCGCAATAAATCTTTCACGCGCAAGCGGCATTTCCTTATGGCCGTTGGCCGCCAAAATACCGGATTTCAGAAAACACCCCGAAAGATGCAGCCCCTGCATGATTTGATCATCCGAAGGCGCTTGAAACTTTTCATCCCCCAAAAAAGCGGGTAATTTCAATAACCTGTCCTCCCAACCAACCGCAGCTGCGCTGCTAACCGCCCTGCCGGTTTTGGGGGAAACATAAGCAAGATTATCATTTTTGCCGGTTACCGCACAGCCCGTCAGATCGAGCCCAAAGCCCAGTTCATCCAGCATCATCAGCTCAAACCGCACATAATTTGCCAGCCAAGCGCGGTTGATCGAAAAATCATGCATCAAATCCATCACCACCCCGTAAATCCGCCCCTGCGGCTCACGTTCGGGCAGGCAGGCCAAAACCAGCCCCGAAATCGCTGCAAAAGCCGCCATTTCGGCCCGCCCTGTCATGATTTTTACCACCCGTGAGGCTTTTGGTTCAACGCTAAACGACCCAAGGTGTTCCGCAAGCCGCGCCCGCCATCGCAGTGCCAGTTGCGCGCCGGGTTGCAGCAAGGCGGCAGATTTTCGCGCACCCCCGCCCCGCACAACCCCCGCATGGCGGCCATGGTTTTTGGTTAATACTTCAATAATAGCAGAGCCTTCGCCGTGCTTTCGCACCGATAGCAACATGCCTTCATCTGTCCATTCCATCCGGACAGATTAACCGTTCAAACCCGCTTCGTCGAGCAGGGTTCTGCCCTGCTTATCCTCGACCTCCAGCACCCAGATATCGGGGTCAAAACCCAGTTGACGCTGAATGGCTTCATCAACTATCTGCTCTGGCCCTTTGGTCAGAACCACCCAGTTTCGGGTGCCATCCACATCAAAGCTGCGCTGAAAAAGCATGGCGTTTCCATCCAGCGTGTTTGATTTCACCAAAACCGCCCCCGCATCGGAATCACCGTGTTTGGTAACAAAGGTCGGAATTTCGTGCAGCTGCAATCGCCTGATATAAGCAGCCACCCAAAATCCGGTTTTAAGCTTATTCGCCATAGGCTTAGGTGGAACCGTCGCGGAAATTCAACCCCATTTCCGAATAACGTTCCGGTTCTTCCAGCCAATTCGGGCGCACTTTAATCTGCAAAAACAAATGCACAGTCTGGCCTAAAAATTCCGACATTTCCTTGCGGGCGGCCATGGAAACTGCCTTGATGGTTTCACCTTTTGGCCCCAGAATTATGCCTTTATGCCCGTCACGCGCCACATAAATATATTGGTCAACCCGCACCGATCCGTCTTTGCGCTCTACCCAGCTATCCGTTTCTACGGTCAGCTGATAAGGCAATTCCTGATGCAACCGCAATGTCAGTTTTTCACGGGTAATTTCAGCGGCAATCATGCGCAAAGGCACATCCGCAATCTGGTCTTCGGGGTAAAGCCATGGGCCGGGCTTCATTTCCCCCGCCAGCCATTTGCGCAAATCTGCCACGCCATGGCCTTTTTCAGCCGAAATCATAAAGGTCGCGGCAAAATTATAGCGTTCATTCAATTCCGCAGACAGTTTCAGCAACGTATCCGACTTTACCCTATCAATTTTGTTTAACGCTAAAGCAATTTTTTTGCCGCTTTTGATATGCTCATCCAAACCGTCAATTATTGCCGCTGCGCCTTCGGTTAAACCCCGATGGGCCTCGATCAACAGCACCACCACATCCGCATCGGCAGCGCCGCTCCACGCCGCCGCAACCATGGCGCGGTCCAGCCGGCGGCGCGGCCTGAAAAGACCCGGCGTATCAACAAAAACCAGCTGGCTGTTGCCCTCCAGCGCGATGCCACGAATGCGCGACCGCGTGGTTTGCACCTTATGGGTTACAATCGAAACCTTGGCGCCAACCATCTGGTTTAACAGGGTGGATTTGCCGGCATTCGGCTCTCCGATCAGGGCGACAAATCCGCAGGATGTATTCGACATTTATTTCTCCAGAATTTTCAAAAGCGCTTGGGCGGCCAGCACCTGAGCAGATTTTTTGGAATTGGCCTCGGCGCGGGCGCGTTCACCGGTGGCTAACCCCGCCTCGATCACAAAAACCGGATTATGGTCCGGCCCTTTACGCGAGATTTCAATATATTCGGGCGGTTGCAACCCCCGCCCCTGCGCCCATTCCTGAAGCGTCGATTTAGGGTCAAAACTGATGGCATCGGCTTGGGAAATCCGCTTTCCCCAATACCGCAAAATCGCCGCCCGCGCAGCATCAAACCCTGCATCCAGATAGATCGCGGCAATGATTGCCTCCATCGCGTCGCCCAGCAGCGCCATTTTGCGCCGCCCGCCCGATTGCATTTCCGAACGCCCCATACGCAAGGCATCCCCGACCTGCAATTCCACTGCGATTTCAGCGCAGGTTTCCTTGCGCACCAGCGCATTCAGGCGCGGTGCCAGCTTGCCCTCATTGGCATTCGGATCCTCCAGAAAAAGCGCCTCGGCAATCACCAAACCTAAAATCCGGTCGCCTAAAAACTCCAGTCGCTGGTTGTCGGTTTTTTGGGTGGTTGTTAGCGAAGCATGGGTAAGCGCCTGAATTAGCAGCGCTTTATCGGCAAAATTATGGCCTAGGCGCTGCTCCAGTTCGGTTGCTGATGTGGATATGCTCAATTGATCGCCTTGAAATACCGGTCGCTGCGCCATGTCCAGAAGGCAATAATGGATTTGCCAGCCGAGGAGAATATCACCCGGTCAGCCCGCCCGATAATATTTTCAAGCGGCACCATGCCAACCCCGGGCTGCCCGGCACGGTTTTGCGAAACCCGGCTATCAACCGAATTGTCACGGTTATCACCCATAAAGAAAAAATGCCCTTCGGGGACGACAAATTCGCGGGTATTATCCGCGCCGGTTTCGCGAATATCCAGAATGGAATAGCTTACCCCGTTGGGCAGGGTTTCGGTATATCTGTCTTTTTCACATATCTGGCCCATGGCCGCGTTATTGGAGCAATTCGGAACACCCCTTTGCGGCCCTTGCAGCTCGCGAAGCTCCGAAAATACACCATCGGGCACAACCTCAACCGCGACACCATTGATGTGCAGAACGGAATCCATCATCTGTATCCGGTCGCCCGGCAGGCCCACCACGCGTTTGATAAAATCCGCGCCGTGAACCGGATGTTTGAACACCACAACATCGCCGCGCTCGGGTTCCGAGCCAAACAGGCGGTCCTCTTTTCCCTTGGCAAATCCGCAAAAATCGGTGCCAAACATTGTCGGGCAAGAGGCATAGGAATACCCATAAGCAAATTTGTTCACAAACAGAAAATCACCGATCAACAAGGTTGATTTCATTGAACCAGACGGAATCCAGAATGGCTGAAACAACAAAGTTCGGATCAGACCGGCAATCAAAAGCGCATAGACAACGGTTTTGATGGTATCAACGATAGGTCCGTCTTTTTTCTTGGATTTATTGGCCATATTTATGAATTTTTCTGATAATTTGAAGGTTAGAGTGCTATGTGGCGCGGCAACGAGCCCGAGTCAAGGCCAGCTATTAATCCGGCAAGGCCTCGATCACCACAAAGGCCTGTGCCCAAGGGTGATCATCGGTAAGGGTAACATAAATATGAGCGGTATGACCCTTTGGCGTCATCTTGGCCAGCCGTTCCGCAGCACCACCGGTTACATGCATGGTTGGTTGTCCGGTTTGCAGGTTTCGCACTGTCATTTCGCGCCATGCAACCCCCATGCGCAGCCCGGTTCCCAAGGCTTTGGAGCAGGCTTCTTTTGCGGCCCATCTTTTGGCATAGGTTTCGGCTGATTTCTCCCGCCGCTCAGCGGTTTTTTGTTCTACCTCGGAAAACACACGTTGCACGAATCGATCCCCGAACCGTTCCAACGTGGCGGTTATACGCTCAATATTTGCAAGATCCGAACCTATGCCGATAATCACGCCACTGTCACCCCGATGGCTTCGCGGCGCGCTTCGTCCATCAATCCGCGCATCCGGCGGATGGCGGAATCAAGCCCTGAAAAGATCGCTTCGCCAATCAGAAAATGGCCAATATTCAATTCCATAATTTCCGGCAAAGCCGCGATTGGTTTTACGGTGTCATAGGTAATGCCATGGCCCGCATGCACCTCCAGCCCCAACTCATAGGCCAATTGCGCCATGGATTTCAGCTTTTCAAATTCCACATCGCTTTTGGCAAAATCACCTTCATGATGGGCATCACAATAGGGGCCGACATGCAATTCAACCACCGGTGCGCCGATGCGCGCCGCAGATTCGATCTGGCGTTGGTCACTGGCCAGAAAAATCGAAACGCGGCACCCTGCCTCGCGCAGGGGCGCAATAAAATCAGCAATCCGGTTTTCGTCGCGCGCCAGATCAAGCCCGCCTTCTGTGGTTAGCTCCTCGCGCTTTTCGGGCACGATACACACCGCATGAGGGGTGTGACGCAACGCAATTTTTTGCATTTCATCCGTTGCCGCCATTTCAAAGTTTAACGGTAAACCAATATTGGCCATTAACGCATCAATATCTGAATCGGTAATATGGCGACGGTCTTCGCGCAGATGTGCAGTAATGCCATCGGCACCCGCGGCCTGGGCCAGTAATGCGGCGCGGGTCGGGTCCGGATAGGTGCTGCCGCGCGCATTTCGCACCGTGGCAACATGGTCGATATTTAATCCGAGGCGTAAATATCCAAGCGGTTCAGAAGCTAAAAGGGCCATTTCCATTCTCCTAACAAGGTGATTCCGCAGTAACGCAAAAAAACCGGCTTGTCAGCCCTCCGCGCGATCAGATGCTGCCTGTTTGCGAATTTTGGCCATAAGTTTCTTGCGCCGGTGATTTTGATAAGCCTGAATCATTGGTCGCGCCAGAAAATAGGTCAGCAGCCCGAAAACCGGCCCCGCAAGAATACCGCCCAGTAAATACGGCCAGAATATCTCGTGCCAGAACCCTGCCATTTTTTCAATTTCGCTATGACCAAAACCAAACCAGCTTTTGACCGTGGCTTTTAGCCCCTGAAACGCCTGATAAAAACTTTCATGCACTTTTGCAGTTGTCAGGGCCTCGCCCTCGGCGCCGGTAATCCAGCGGCCCAGCCCGAATGACATGCCGACAATAAACGGAAAGGTCAGCGGATTGCCAAAAAACGTGCCCAAAAACCCTGCCAGCCCGTTGGCGCGAAACAGCCGCGCAACAATGATACCCAACAGCATATGCAGCCCGAAAAACGGCGTAAACGAGACCATCATACCAATGGCAAGCCCAAGCGCGATGCGGTGCGGCGTATCGGGCAAGCGTTTGATCCGCAAACCAATATATTTGACAGCGCGCAACCATCCGGTGCGTGGCAAAACAGATTCCCGCAGCCTTTGCAAAAACGGAAGCCGGTCACGCCGCTTGAACACCATGGCCTAGCCCCTGTTCCGTTTAGACAGATTTTTCAAATTCCGCTGCCTTTGTCATTGGTAAAACTGGTATTGCGATACCGCTTAACCTCGGCAATATCTGAATCCGCCTCGATCGCGGTTTGAATATTGGTCAGGTGTTCGATATCCCGCACCATGATTTCTAACCGCATCCGGTAAAAATCCGGTTTGCGATCGGTAAAGTCAATATTAACAATATTGGCGCGATGTTCGCCGATCAAGGTGCATATCCGCCCCAGAACCCCCGCATCATTGGCCATAGTGATAACCAGCCGAGCATTGTTACAGGCCCGACCTGATTCGAGAGTCCAGCGCAGATCAATCCATTTATCAGGGTCATTTTCATATTCTTCCAATGCCCCGCATTCAATCGAATGGATAACAACGCCGCGCCCGCGCACCGCAATCCCGACAATACGTTCGCCCGGAACCGGCCCGCAACAAGGTGCGGCGGTGGCGCTTTGATCAGGCTGAAGCCCGATCACCCGATCATCATCATCCGATGCAATCGGGGGCACCGTATCGCGCACCAATTCGGGGTAAAGCGCGCGCAACACGTCATGCCCGGTAATTTCAGCCGCACCCAGACAGGCCAGCAATTCATCAGCCGAGCTGTATTGCATGGCTTTGGCTGCGGTCAGCAGCGCCTTGTCCGTCGCTTTTTTATTAATGCGTTCAAACGAAACCCGGGCAATTTCGCGGCCCAGCCGAATATGGGCATCGCGGTTTTCTTCGCGCAGATATTTGCGAATTGCCGATTTGGCACGGCCGGTTACAACCATTTCTTCCCAGCTGGCCTGCGGGCGCTGGCCCTCGGCACGAATAACATCCACCGATTGGCCATTACGTAAACGGGTCCAAAGCGGCACCCGCTGCCCGTCTACTTTTGCGCCCACACAACTATCGCCAAGCGCGGTATGAATGGCATAGGCAAAATCAATCGGGGTGGCGCCGCGCGGTAATTTGATCACCTCGCCCTTGGGGGTAAAACAGAAAACCTGATCGTTAAACATATCCAGCTTAACATGTTCCAGAAACTCATCAGGGTTTTCAGAGGCCTCGAACCGTTCCGCCAAACTGCGCAGCCAGCTGAACGGATCCACGGTAAAGCGGTTTTCCACCCGTTGCCCATCGCGATACGACCAATGCGCCGCAATGCCGGATTCTGCCACCTGATTCATTTCCTCGGTGCGGATCTGGATTTCAACCCGTTTGGCATTGCGCCCCGAAACCGTGGTTTGAATGGAACGATACCCGTTGGATTTGGGCTGCGAGATATAATCCTTGAACCGCCCGGGCACCGCTGACCAACGCTGATGCACCGCGCCCAAAGCCACATAAGCATCCTGAACATTATCGGTAATAATCCGGAATCCGTAAATGTCGGAAAGCCGGTTAAAGCCCTCTTTGTTTTCCTGCATTTTGCGCCAGATCGAATAGGGCCGTTTTTCACGGCCTTTAACCCGCGCATCCACACCCGCCGTATCCAGCGCCTTGCGAATGTCTTCGGTAATTTGCGGAATCAGATCGCCGGTTTCATTGCGCAGGTTAATAAACCGCCGCATGATGGAATTGCGCGCATCGGGGTTCAGCACCCGAAAACACAGGTCTTCCAGTTCTTCGCGCATGTATTGCATACCCATACGGCCCGCCAATGGCGCATATATTTCCATGGTTTCATGGGCTTTTTGCTGTTGTTTTTCCGGGTCCATCGCCTTGATGGTGCGCATATTGTGCAAACGGTCGGCCAGCTTTACCAATAAAACCCGCAGATCCTTGGACATGGCCAACAGCAATTTGCGAAAATTCTCGGCCTGTTTGGTTTCAACCGATGACAATTCCAGATTGGTCAGCTTGGTAACCCCGTCGACCAGTTCGGCGATTTCAGGCGTGAACAACATCGCCAGCTCTTTATAGGTGGCTTTGGTGTCCTCGATCGTGTCATGCAACAGGGCGGTAATGATGGTGGCATCATCCAGCTTGACCTCGGTCAGCAGGGCCGCGACCGCAATCGGGTGGCTGAAATAAGGTTCGCCGGAATGGCGGAATTGCCCTTCATGGGCGGCCAGGCCATAGGCATAGGCACGCCGGATCATTTCCGCATCGCAAACAGGATTATAGGCTTCGACCAGACCGATTAGTTCTTCGACTTCGATCATGATGTCTCCAGACTAGCTGGCGCTTTGGGCTTCCATCAAGGCGCGCAGCATTTTTTCTTCGGACATGTCATCCTCTGGCTCGTCCACCGATTCTTTTTCCATCAGCAACGGCATGGAATCTTCTTCCGGCTCGTCAACCTCGTTCTGGCTTTGCAAGGCTTCAATAGCTGATTCGCGAATGGCAGTGGCCGTCAAAGTTTCCTCGGCAATCTCGCGCAGGGCCACAACCGGGTTTTTATCATTGTTGCGCGGGACGGTAATTTCAGCGCCCGCAGCCAGCTGGCGCGCGCGATGGGCGGCCATGATCACCAAATCAAAATGATTCGGGATTTTGTCAATGCAGTCTTCAACGGTTACGCGTGCCATGCGGATTGCTCCAATTGTGATCCTGAGAAAGCCGTTATGTAATGCGCTTGGCCCAGAAACGCAAGGGGCCAACTGTTTCTATTACAAGGAAATTCGCTGAACAGATTTGAGGTCGTCACCGGATAATTCCGCTTTCATCCGGGCAACCGTTTTACCCAGCACAGGATGCCGCCAACCGGGCGCAATATCATCAAACGGCACCAACACAAATGCTCTGTCCTGTATGCGCGGATGCGGCAAAATCAGCTGTTCCGGCATGGTGGTTTTTTGCTGCGCCAACGGCAATTCAAACCAGTGCCGAAACCCCATCAAATCAGGACAGACCAAATCGCCATATGCCAGCAAATCAAGGTCACAGACCCGCGCACCCCATCGCGCGCCCCGCACCCGCCCCGTTTCAGCCTCGATCCGGTGCAACGCTGCCAAAACCGCCGCCGCACCAAGATCACTGCTAATCTCAACCACCGCATTTACATAATCCGGCCCCGACCCCGCCGGAAAAGCCGCACTGCGATACCAATAGCTTTGCTGCAAAATTTCAATCGATTCGCCCGCGAACAACTTAAGCGAATGGGTTAACACCGCCTTTGGCCCTCCGGCATTGCCTGATAGGTTGGAACCAAGCGCGACATAACCTTGCATGGGGTTTTTAAGGGAAATGCGGGGTTGTAACTGGGCCATAAAGCTATATTTTCGGTTCTTTCACGCTGACTGCGTTTCGAGACATTACTGCCCGGAGGCCGCATAAGCAATTCTATCAATTAAGGTGGAAACTAAATGTTTTACAGAGACGAACGGCTGGCGCTGTTCATTGACGGGTCTAACCTCTATGCAGCCGCCAAGGCATTGGGATTTGATATCGACTATAAACTGCTACGCACGGAATTCATGCGTCGTGGAAAATTGTTAAGGGCGTTCTACTATACCGCCCTTCTCGAAAACGAAGAATATTCCCCCATTAGGCCCTTGGTCGATTGGTTGAATTATAATGGCTACAATATGGTGACCAAACCGGCCAAGGAATTTACCGACTCTATGGGTCGGCGGAAAATCAAAGGCAATATGGATATCGAACTAACCGTCGATGCTATGGAGCTGGCGCCGCATGTGGATCACATCGTGATCTTTTCAGGCGATGGTGATTTCCGCCCGATGGTCGAATCCGTGCAGCGCCAAGGCGTGCGGGTTTCGGTTGTGTCTACCATTCGTTCCAACCCGCCCATGATCGCCGATGAATTACGCCGCCAATGTGATAATTTCATCGAGCTGGACGAGTTGAAAGACGTAATCGGACGGCCACCGCGCCCCGATATACAAGAAAGCTATACCGAGCTGGAAGAAACCTAAAGGATTTGGCTGGTGGATATTCCACCAGCCTTCCGCTAAGTTTCGCGGGATTATTCGGAGCATTTGAATGAACCCACCATTAACCCTTTATCTGGCTGCGCCGCGCGGGTTTTGCGCGGGGGTTGACCGTGCCATCAAGATGGTTGAGCTGGCCATTGAGAAATGGGGCGCGCCGGTCTATGTGCGCCATGAAATCGTGCATAACAAATTTGTGGTGGATAATCTGCGCGAACAAGGCGCGATTTTTGTCGAAAGTCTCGATGATTGCCCCGATGATCGACCGGTGATATTTTCAGCGCATGGCGTGCCAAAATCGGTGCCGGCAAAGGCCGCCGAGCGCAATATGGTGTTTGTCGATGCCACCTGCCCGCTGGTCTCCAAAGTGCATATAGAGGCCGAACGCCATTATCAAAACGGCCTGCAAATGATCATGATCGGCCATGAGGGCCACCCCGAAACCATCGGCACCATGGGCCAATTGCCGGATGGCGCGGTAATTTTGGTAGAAACCGCCAGCGATGTGGCGGCAATCACACCAAATGACCCCGAAAAACTAGCCTTTATCACCCAGACCACCCTAAGCGTTGATGATTGCGCTGAAATCATCACAGCCCTGCGCGCGCGGTTTCCTGCCATCATCGGCCCCCATAAAGAAGACATCTGTTATGCCACCACCAACCGTCAGGCCTCGGTGCGTGCCATTGCGCCAAAAATTGATGCCTTGCTGGTGATCGGCGCGCCAAATTCATCAAATTCACGCCGTTTGGTCGAGGTTGGTAAAACCGCTGGTTGCAGCTATTCCCAACTCATCCAGCGGGCCAGCGATATTGACTGGCGCAGCCTGAAAGGCATCACATCCATCGGCATAACCGCAGGCGCATCCGCCCCCGAAATATTGGTAAACGAGGTCGTAGACGCATTTTCAAACCGGTTTGACACCAGCATAGAAATGATCGAAACCGCCAAAGAAAATATTTCTTTCAAAATCCCGAAAATCCTGCGAGAATCCCGTTAATGACCCATGAATTAATCGCCTATACCGATGGCGCCTGTTCCGGAAATCCCGGCCCGGGCGGCTGGGGCGCTTTGCTGATTGCCCGTGAAAACGGCGTAATCCTCAAGCAAAAAGAACTGTTTGGCGGCGAGGCTGACACCACCAATAACCGCATGGAATTGCTGGCGGCAATCAACGCCTTGAACGCCATGAAAAAACCATCCACCATGACAGTGATTACCGATAGCGCCTATGTCAAAGACGGTATCACCAAATGGATCACCGGCTGGAAACGCAATGGCTGGAAAAACAGCCAGAAAAAGCCGATCAAAAACGAAGATCTGTGGAAATTGCTGGAAATTGCCGCCGCGCCGCACGACGTGACATGGCAATGGATCAAAGGCCATGCAGGCCATGCCGGAAATGAACACGCCGATGAATTGGCGCGGCGCGGTATGGAACCGTTCAAGCCTTAGAATCCCTGTCCTAGGCCAGAATACCACCCTTATTCACCACAAAACCCCGCAGAAAATCAGACCCGTCCATTACACCCTTACCCGCCCGTTGCAGCCGCGTCAGCCGCAAGGCGCCCTGCCCGCAAGCAACGGTAATTTCATCATCCAGCACCAGCCCCGCCATGCCGGAACCATCAACAATTTCACAATTCAACAGCTTGATCCGCTCACCGGAAATTTCGCACCACGCCCCGGGAAAAGGCGACAAGCCACGAATTTGGCGGCTGATCTGAACCGCATTTTTCTGCCAGTTCACCCGTGCCTCGGATTTGTCGATTTTACGCGCATAAGTCATGCCGGTTTCAGCCTGCGGTTCAGGCACCAGCTGATCCAGGTTTTGCAAGGTTTCCACCACCAGCCGCCCGCCCATTTCGGCCAATTGATCATGCAGCACCCCCGTGGTTGCCTGATCGGAAATATCCATAGAATCCCGCAGCAAAACCGGCCCCGTATCCAGCCCTGCATCCATTTGCATGATGCAAATGCCGGTCTTGGCATCCCCTGCCATAATCGCACGGTGAATTGGCGCGGCCCCGCGCCAGCGCGGCAACAAAGACGCATGAATATTCAAACAGCCCAACCGCGGCGCATCCAGAATGACCTGTGGCAGGATTAACCCATAGGCCACCACCACGGCGATATCGGCATTCAGCGCGCTAAACGCCTGAATATCGGTTTTATCCTTGAAATTCAGCGGCGTTCGCACCTCCAGCCCCAAATCAACAGCCCGTTGATGCACCGGCCCCAGCCGCAGCTTTTTACCCCGCCCCGCAGGCCGTGGCGGTTGCGAATAAACCGCGATAATTTCATGGCCCGCCGCAATCAAAGCATCCAGCGCAGATACCGAAAAATCCGGTGTGCCCATAAAAACAACCCGCATCATCGCCTCCGCTTGTTTTTGCTATGCTTGGCCAGCAGCATTTTACGTTTGACAGGGCTTAGATGGTCAACAAACAGTTTTCCGTTCAAATGATCGACCTGATGCTGCACCGAGGTTGCCCATAAGCCAACAAAATCCTGCTCCTGATTTTTGCCGTTTTCATCCAGAAACCGCACAGTAATGGCCCGGGGCCGCTTTACCATTGCCCAAAGATTGGGAATATTGGGGCTGCCTTCCTCATGCTCGCGCAACGTCGCCGAGACATGCAGGATTTCAGGGTTGGCCATGCGCAAGGCCTGATCCCGCGATTCCGACCCATCGACCACAATCAACCGCATCATCTGGCCAATTTGCGGCGCTGCTAAACCAACGCCGGGCATGTCATACATGGCTTTGACCATCGCATCCCAGACATCCCGCACCTGTGCGTCAATGGTTTCAACGGCGGGGCAAACACTGCGCAACCGTTTGTCGGGATATGTCAAAAATGCGCGGCTCATGTATCCCGCGCAAGCTCTTTTTTCAGCTTTTTCATCTTTTTGGTAATCATGCCGCGTTTTATGGCCGATAGGTAATCAATGAATAATTTACCATCCAGATGGTCCAGCTCGTGCTGGGCGCAAGTCGCCCCCAGCCCTTCAAATTCTTCCTCTATCTCCTTACCGTCGATATTTTGATAGACCATGCGCACCTGTTCCGGTCGGGTGACATCCTCGTAAATATCGGGAATCGAAAGACAGCCTTCTTCATAGGTATTCATGGTTTCCGATACCCATGTCAGGCGCGGATTAAACAAAACCCGCGGGTCCGGATCGGCTTCTTTACCGGAAAAATCCATCACAAACAGCCGCATAACCTTGCCGACTTGCGGCGCCGCAAGCCCGACACCGGGCGCGTCATACATGGTTTCCAACATATCATCCGCCAGTTTGCGTAGGTCGGCGTTAATGTCAGCCACAGGTTCGCAAGCCTTTTTCAGGCGCGGATCGGGGTGCAAAAGTATTTTTTTCAGGCTCATGCGGGTCATTTAATGCAAGGTTTGGAATGACACAAGAGCCACAGTTTCCGCTTGCGCCCAAAGCCTATTCAGATAGCGTGGCAAAAATTGACCAGGGAGCCGAAAATGTCCGTAAATTTTGACGAGATCATAGACCGCCGCAACAGCCACAGCGCCAAATGGGATGCCATGGAAACCGTATACGGGGTTTCCAGCGAGGATGGTCTTGCCATGTGGGTTGCCGATACGGATTTCAAGCCACCAAGCGCCGTAAACGACGCCGTGGCCGATCTGGCCAAACACGGCGTGCATGGTTATTACGCCAATGATGCCAGCTATCGCAATGCCATCAAAAGCTGGATGGATCGCCGCCATGGCTGGCAGATCAAACCGGAATGGATATACCCCGCGCATGGGCTGGGCGCGGCAATTGCGCTTTGTTTACAATCGCTTACCAAACCGGATGACGGGGTAATTGTGTTTTCTCCGGTCTATCACGCCTTTGCAAAATACATAAATGCCAACGGGCGCAGGCTGGTTGAATCCGAATTGCGCAATGTAAATGGCCGGTATGAGCTTGATCTGGATAGATTGCAGGCCGCGCTGACCGGTGATGAAACCATGATGATTTTTTGCTCTCCGCATAACCCCGGTGGTCGGGTCTGGAGCCGCGACGAACTACGCGCAGTGGCCGCATTTTGCCAGAAAAACAATATCCTGCTGGTGTCTGACGAAATCCATCATGATCTGGTTTTTGCGCCGAATAAACATATCTCGATGCCTTTGGCCGCACCGGAAATTGATGACCGCCTGATCATGCTGGTTGCCCCGTCAAAAACATTCAATATCGCTGGCGGCATGTCTGGCTGTGTGGTTATTTCCGACCCGGTTTTGCAAGAAAAATACGCAAAAGCATCCGTCGCGGCAGGGGTGCATGGCAACCGTTATGGCATGATTATGGCTGAAACCGCCTATGATAACGGCGATGAATATGTTGCTGATCTGCTGAAATATCTGGCCGAAAACCACCGGATATTTGATGAAGGCGTTAACAAAATCCCGGGGGTGCGCTCAATGAAACTGGAATCGACCTATCTGGCATGGGTTGATTTTTCCGATACCGGCATGCCGATGAATGATGTGAAATCCCGCGTTGAAACCCAAGCCAAAATCGCTGCGAATTACGGCGAAACCTTTGGCAAAGGCGGCGAGCATTTCTTGCGATTCAACCTAGGATGTCGCCGCGAAATGGTGATCGACGCGGTTGACCGACTACAAAAAGCCTTCAAAGACTTACAATAAATCAATATTTTCCGGCTTTTCTGGCCGTAAAATTCCACAATTACAACAGGAGGCAAAATGATGACCAATCCACGTCCGGCCTCCAACTGGTTAAAACGAGATTCACCGCCCCATATTTTTACGCTGGTTGCCATTGCCGGTATTGCGGCGCTGAACATGAATATATTTTTGCCCTCGCTGCCCAGCATGGCCAGTTTTTTCGATGCCGAATTCTCGGTGGTTCAACTGGCGATCTCTGCCTATCTCGGGGTCACGGCGCTATTGCAGCTTATCATCGGGCCGTTATCCGACAGGTTTGGCCGTCGCCCCGTAATTCTTTGGGGCATGGGTATTTTTATTGTCGCCACCATTGGCTGCATCCTTGCCCCGACCATCGAGATTTTTCTGGCCTTCCGAATGTTACAAGCCACCATCGCGGTTGGCATGGTGCTGTCGCGCGCCATTGTGCGCGATATGGTGCCGCCCAATCAGGCCGCCAGCATGATTGGCTATGTCACGATGGGCATGTCTTTGGTGCCGATGTTCGGCCCGATGATCGGCGGATTTCTGGATGCAGCCTTTGGCTGGCAGGCCAGTTTTACCATGGTTCTGGCGCTTGGCATTCTGGTTTTGGCGCTCACTTGGTTTGATCTTGGCGAAACCAACCAGCACAAAAGCGCCAATTTTGCATCGCAATTCCGCGCCTATCCGGAGCTAATCAAATCCCGCCGTTTCTGGGGATATTCCGCCACCGCCGCCTTTTCGGCAGGCGCGTTTTTCGCCTTTCTGGGCGGCGCGTCTTTTGTGTCGTCACAGGCGCTCGGGCTAAGCTCCCAACAGCTTGGCATGTTTTTCGGCATTGTTTCGCTTGGCTATATGCTGGGCAATTTTGTATCGGGGCGGTTTTCACAACGATTTGGCATTAACCTGATGATGTTTTTCGGCAGCTCTGTTTGTGTGCTGGGCACATTGATCATTTTAATATTGTTTTCCAGCGGCTTTTACCACCCGATGTCCCTTTTTGGCCCGATGTTTATCGTCGGGCTTGGCAATGGTATGACCCTGCCAAATGCCAATGCCGGCATGGTTTCGGTGCGCCCGCAACTGGCGGGCAGTGCATCGGGCCTTGGCGGCACCCTGACCATTGGCGGCGGCGCGGCAGTTTCGGCATTCACCGGCGCAATGCTAAGCCCCGAACAACCGGTATTGCCTTTGGTAATCACCATGTTTGTTGTGTCCTGCCTTGCGGTTATTACCGCGCTTTATGTGATCTATGTCGCGCGTAACGCAGGCGAATTGGGCAGCGACACATTTGAATAGCTCGCAGGTGCAGCATTTTTTCGTTGACATAGCGACGCAATATTGTGATTGATCACACAGGTATTTAGCAACATAATTTCGCAAGGATCCGCCATGAGCTTTCAAATCCAGCCCCCCAGCCCCGGCCAGCCCAATCGCTGTCAGCTATTTGGCCCCGGATCTCGCCCCGCAATTTTTGAAAAAATGGCAGCCAGCAAGGCTGATGTGATCAATCTTGATCTCGAAGACAGCGTAAGCCCCGATGACAAAACCGAGGCCCGTCAAAACGTCATCAAGGCCCTGAATGAAATTGATTGGGGTAGCAAAACCGTTTCGGTGCGTATCAACGGGCTGGATACCGAATTCTGGTATCGCGATGTGGTTGACCTGCTGGAAAAATCCGGCGACAGGATAGACCAGATCATGATTCCCAAAGCAGGCAATGCCAGCGATATTTACGCGGTTGATGCGCTTGTTACCTCGGTTGAGCAGGCAATGAACCGCAAAAAGCCAATCAATTTCGAGGTCATCATCGAAACCGCCGCCGGCCTTTCCCATGTTAACGAAATTGCCGCCGCCAGCCCGCGCATGCGCGCGATGAGCCTTGGTGCCGCTGATTATGCAGCCAGCATGGGCATGCAAACCACCGGCATTGGTGGCACGCAAGGCGGCTATTATATGCTGGATAATGCGAATAACAAACTGGTGGCAGACCCATGGCACGCGCCGGTTGTGGCCATTGTTGCCGCTTGTCGCACCCATGGATTATTGCCGGTTGACGGCCCGTTTGGTGATTTTTCCGACGATGCGGGGTTTACCGCACAGGCGCAGCGCTGTGCAACGCTGGGCATGGTCGGTAAATGGGCGATCCACCCCAAACAGGTGGCACTTGCCAACGCGGTTTTCACGCCCTCCGATGCCCAACTGACCGAGGCCCGCGAGATTATCGCTGCCATGGAAACAGCCACCAAATCCGGCCAAGGCGCGGCGGTTTACAAAGGTCGGTTGATCGATATCGCATCCATCAAACAGGCCGAGGTGATTGTCAAACAAGCGGCATTGATTGGCCAATAACCCCCCTAAAAAGGGTAAAATTCCGCTATTGGCTGGATTTTGCCCGCAATCGCCCTAGACTCCGCTGTCTTTCACCCACATATAATTAAATAGGTGCGGCAAAGCACAAAGAGGCGAGCATGGCAAAAACTAAAAAAACAAACCCCGAACCTGCCAAGATCACAGACGAAGTGAGCGACGCAGAAGTAATTGTGCAAAACGACGAAACACCCGTTGAAGAAACAAGCGAAACCATCGCAGCCGAACCCGAAATTGATCCAGTAGCTGACCCGGAAATCGACCCTGAAACCCTCCATGACGAAGACCACCCTGTATCCATCGCGGCGCGCAGCCTGCAAATTCTGGCGTTTCTGGCCGTAGGCGCCGGCATCGGCATCTGGGCCGCACCAAAGATCGCGCCGCTGTTGCCCTCTGGTATGGCCCCGATAGCCCAATGGCTTAGCCCCAGCAATAACGCCGCGATCGAGGATGTCGAACAATTGCGCCTTGATCTGGAAACGCGACTTTCAGCGCTAGAATCCCTGCCCACCCGCGCAGAAATCGAAACCCGTCTGGCAAATTTCCAAACCGATACGGTTAATCCGGTGCGCAGCCAAATGACCCAGCTTTCCGATCAGGTCGCGGCGGCTGACAGCACTGCGGTTGAAAGCCGGCTTTGGGCGCTTGAGGGCCGCGTCGAAGGCTTGATTGCCGAAATCGACAGCCTGACAGCAAGTTTGGGCAATGTCGCAGCCGAGGGCGGGGTGATTTCATCCGAGACCATCGCGACCATTTCAGCCTATCGCACCCGCATCGACGGGCTGCAAGCCTCGCTCAACGATATGGCCGCCTCCCAAGGTGCCCTGTCGCAAAGAATCGATGCGGTCGCGGCCACTGCCGAACGTCAAGTGAATGAGGCCGAAGCCATTGTAGCCCAAGCAAATCAGGAAACCGCCCAAACCATTTCAACCACCGAGATCCAAACCGCGCTTACCCAGATCGAAGCCGCACTGAAATCAGGCGCTGCATTTGAAACGCCGCTGGCACGCATCGCTGCCAACACAGACCAACCTGTCCCGGCGGCCTTGGCTGCCGCGCAAAACGGGGTGCAGACCTTGGAAGACTTACAAACAGCCTTTATCCCCGCGGCGCATAATGCCATTCGCGCCTCGGTTTCTGACACCGGGGATACCGGCCTGCTTTCCAGCTTTGGCTCGTTTTTGCGCTCGCAGGTCGCCACCCGCTCGCTAACCCCGCAACAGGGCAACAGCGCTGACGCCATTTTATCCCGTATGGAGGCCGCATTGCTGCAAGACCAATTGGAAACCGTCCTGACCGAAGCCAACACCCTGCCCGAAATCGCCAAACCCGAAATCGCAGACTGGATCGAACAGGTCCGCCAGCGCCAATCGGTGCTGCAAGGTCTGGCACAGCTTCGCAACAGTCT
>JAKITE010000026.1 GCA_021648225.1 Paracoccaceae bacterium | reverse complement strand
AGCCCGGTGATCAGTCCAGCGGCCAGCGATGAAAAGCCAGCCGAAACCAAAAAACGCGGTTGGTGGTCTTTGATGGCAAATAAAAAATAACCGTCAGGGGCGGCAGATTATTTTGTCGCCCCTGATCGTTATTAATTTTTTTTGTTTACAAAGACTGAAATTGTTATACTTTTACCCTATCGTTCCTTTAAACAGAGATTCAAAATGAAAAAGATATTTGCAACCTTCGCTGCTTTGGTTCTGGCCACATCCATGTCTGCCGGTACTCTGGTTTATACAGCCCCTGACGTCACCATGATCGAGGAAGCCGCCCCGATGGGTGGTTCCGGTTCCTGGCTTATCCCGCTTGCAATCCTTGCATTGCTTGCTTTTGCTTTATTGCAAGACTCTGGTGATGATGTTCAACCAAACGGTCAGAATGGCCAGCTTTAACCGTTTTTTGACCTGTCAATTTATTGACAGCAACTAATGGTGAACATCCCGAAAATATTATTTGAAACACAGCGTTTACTGGCGCTGTGTTTCTTATTGTTCTTGCCAAACATTGCTTACAGCCAGTCAAATCATCTATTTTACCCGATGCGCAGCGATTGGGCGCTTAGCAATGGTCAAACAAATTTATCCGTTTACGTTTTTAATGATCTTAACGCCAACGGTATCTATGATCTGGGCGACCGGTCTTTTGCCGATATTGCCGTGGCGATGGCATTTGAAGGCAGCACCAAGGCGGCGATTCGTTCAAACCTGAACGGATTTGCCAATTTTGCCGCCTCGACTTCTGCCGAAGGTGTGCCGATTTCAGAGCTGGGCCGTTATGATTTTATGGTTCTTGTGCCGCCAGGTTGGTATATCAGCACCGAAAACACCAACCAGATACGCGACTTGATGCTGGTTAAGGGGTCAAACCCCGGGGTTGGTTTTGCCCGAATGCTTGATCCGGTCGGTCTGGTGCGCCACAAATTTATTCGGGGCACATTTGCTGGTGACAACACGGGTCTGGTGCAATTGATGCAAGGCGATGCCGTGATTGTAACCGCCAATCTGACCCCGGGGCAACAGTTTTTATGGCCGGTCCAGCCCGGAGAATACCGGCTGGTTTCAGAGACCTATTCGCGGGATATTTTGGTCGGGAATTTTCCGGTAGATATCGGAAATATTGATCAGATCGTGTTGGCGGATACCATTGGCCAGACCATTGATTTTGAAAATATGGCCCCGACCGGCCTGCAAAAAGCCCCGAATGGCTATGGTGGCCTAAACTGGTTTAACCTCAATATCCTCAGGGCCAATTCGGATGGAAACAACATTGGCTATATCAATGGCACCACCAGCGGAAACCATATTCTGTATAGCAGCTCGGGGCATCCAGCAGAGATTTATCTGGACCAACCCTTTGATTTTATTTCGGTAAATCTATCGGTTGCATGGCCCAAAGCCGAAGG
The DNA here is from genome assembly GCA_021648225.1 of Paracoccaceae bacterium. Taxonomy (GTDB): domain Bacteria; phylum Pseudomonadota; class Alphaproteobacteria; order Rhodobacterales; family Rhodobacteraceae; genus UBA3077. The sequence continues at coordinate 25,413 of JAKITE010000026.1, read as the reverse complement.
TGAAGAAGTGGTTTTTGAATTTTACCGTGAGGAAACCCTGATACGCCGCGATTCCATTGGCCTGTCGGCTTATGGGGTGATTGCCTATCAACCCCGTATTGCCGGTATCACACGGGTGCGTTTGGCAACAAAACATAACTGGCAGTTGGTTTTGGATGATCTGGTGGTAAACACCCCCGACTAATGGTCGGGCAGGGTTGATTTTTCATGCCACGCAATCAAACGCCGGACCCCCTCAACCATATCTGCGGTTGATCCTGCATAGGAAAACCGCAAGGTTTTATGGCCGCGCACCGGATCAAAATCCAAGCCCGGGGTTACAGCAACACCGGCTTTTTCCAGAATTTCCGCAGCCAGTTCAAGGCTGTTATCGGTAAGGTCGGACACATCCGCATAGATATAAAATGCGCCGTCCGGCGGGGCAAATTTTGCGAATCCGGCTTTGGGCAGGCCTTCGATCAAAATCTGGCGATTCTCGCGGTAAACCGCACAGTTTTTCTGCAAATCATCATCGCAATCCATGGCATGCAGCGCCGCAATCTGGCTGGCATGAGAGGCACAGATAAACAGGTTTTGCGACAGGCGTTCAATGCGCCTGATATGCGATTGCGGCACCACCATCCAGCCAACCCGCCAGCCGGTCATGGAAAAATATTTGGAAAACGAATTGATCACATAGACATCATTGCTGATTTCCAGTGCTGACACAGCCGGCTTTCCATAACCGATGCCGTGGTAAATCTCGTCGGAAATAAAACTGATATTTTTGTCGGCACAGGTGTTGATAATGTCTGAAAGCTCTTCTTTTCCCAGCATGGTTCCGGTCGGGTTTGCTGGGCTGGCAACCAGCAGGCCTTGAATATCCAGCCCGTCCAGATGTTTGGCTGCCGGTTGAAAACGCGTATCGGAACTGGTTTCAATCCGCACAGGGTTAAGGCCCAGAGATTTCAGAATATTGCGATAGCTGGGATAGCCCGGATCGCCGATCGCTACGTTTTCACCGGTTTCAAACAGGCTGATAAACGATAATAAAAACCCTGCGGATGACCCTGCCGTGATCACCACGCGTTCAGCAGACAGATCAATACCATACCATTCTTTATACAACCGTGCGATTCGCTGGCGCAATTCGGGAATGCCCAGCGAAACCGTATAGCCCAGCGGCGCGGATTGCATTTTGGCGCTTAATGCTTTGATCGCGGCATATGGTGCGCCGGTGGCGGGCTGTCCCACCTCCATATGGATAATATCACGACCGGATGCCTCGGCTTGTCGCGCATTTTCCATTACATCCATCACAATAAAGGGATCAACATCACCCCGCCTTGAATTCCGCATCAAAATGCTCCTTACTACGCGCACTTATTGGCGCAACTTATTGCGCTTTGTCAAAACAAAAGGCTGAATTGATGAAATCTGTTTTACTGTCGCTATCGTTGCTATTGTTTGCCGGAATGGCACCCGCACAAACCACCCCCGCTTTTAGCGATATGAGCGCCGAGCAAACCGAAGCCTTTGGCGAGGCAGTGCGCAATTACCTGCTAACCAATCCCGAGGTCATCATGGAGGCCGTTGCCGTGCTGGAACAACGCCAGCAACAAGCAGCAGCACAAACCGATGAGGATCTGGTGCGCCAATATGCCGAAGACCTGTTTTATGACGGATATTCTTTTGTTGAGGGCAACCCCGACGGGCAAATCCTGATGGTAGAATTTATTGATTACAAATGCAGTTTTTGCAAACGCGCCCATCCCGATGTCAAAGCCCTGCTTGCGGCCAATGACGATATCCGGCTGGTAATCAAGGAATTTCCCATTCTTGGTGCCCAAAGCACCCTTGCATCGCGCGCTACAACGGCGGTTTTGATCAATGATGGCGATGATGCCTATTATAATTTCTATGATGCGGTGATGACCTTTAACGGCCCGCTGAACGAGGCCACCCTAACCCGTATGGCCACTGATGCCGGCGCGGATGCGGAATTGATGATGCAAACCGTAAATTCACCGGTGGTGACCCAGATTATCCAGAATAATATGCGTTTGGCGCAAAACATGCAAATTACCGGCACCCCTACATTTGTGCTTGGCGGGCAAATGATGCGCGGCTATGTGCCCCTGGCGCAGATGCAAATCATGGTGGATGACCTGCGCGCAACACTGGAATAACCGGTTTTTTGCCTTTAATATTACCTTAACACCTCTGAACTGTGAAACGGCACTTTTCAGGGGTGTCAGATGCAGGTATACGGGAGGTGGACAAGACCATTCCGGCACATCCGGCAAAACACCTGAGGAATATTATGGGCACGAAAAAACTCGATTCAGACGTTGAATTCATCAAAGCACTTTCGGAATTGCTGCGGGCAAATGACCTGACAGAAATCGAAGTGCGCCGCGAATATGGCGAGAATGATACAATTGACGTTCGCGTCGGGCGAAGCATTCAAGCCGTTGCTGTTGCACCTGCTGCTCCGCTTGCTGTTGCGGCTGCTGCCGCTGCTGCGCCTGTGGCTGCTGCTACCCCGTCTGACGATCCGGCAGACCTGCCCGGTGCGGTTACTTCGCCCATGGTTGGCACGATCTATCTTTCGGCCGAGCCGGGCAAACCGCCCTTTGTTTCGGTAGGTGACAAAGTATCCGAGGGCGACACGATTTTAATTATCGAGGCCATGAAAACCATGAACCAGATCCCTGCCCCTGCATCGGGCACGGTAAAGCGTATTCTGGTCGAGGATGGCGGCACCGCAGAATTTGGCACTCCTCTGGTTATCATCGGATAGGCGGATCAAATGTTTAAAAAAATCCTGATCGCCAATAGGGGTGAAATCGCGCTGCGGGTTATCCGCGCCTGTCGTGAAATGGGCATTAAATCGGTGGCAGTGCATTCCACGGCTGATTCCGATGCCATGCATGTGCGTATGGCCGATGAAAGCGTCTGTATCGGCCCGCCCAGCGGCACCCATAGCTATCTTTCCATCCCGAGCATCATTTCCGCCTGTGAAATCACCGGCGCCGAGGCAATTCACCCCGGTTACGGGTTTTTGTCGGAAAACGCCAATTTTGTGCAAGTGATCGAGGATCACGGGTTGTCTTTCATCGGGCCAACTGCCGAACATATCCGCACCATGGGCGATAAAATCACCGCCAAGGAAACCATGCGCAAACTTGGCGTGCCTTGTGTGCCGGGCTCCAAGGGCGGGGTTGATACGATTGAAGACGCGCGTAAAATTGCTGATGAAATGGGTTATCCGGTGATTATCAAAGCCACCGCAGGTGGCGGCGGGCGCGGCATGAAAGTCGCGCAAACCGCCGATGATCTGGAGGTCGCGTTTTCAACTGCACGGGCCGAGGGCAAATCGGTTTTTGGCAATGAAGACGTATATCTGGAAAAATACCTGACCCTGCCGCGCCATATCGAAATTCAGGTTTTTGGCGATGGCAAAGGTGGTGCGGTGCATCTGGGTGAACGGGATTGTTCCCTGCAACGCCGCCACCAAAAGGTTTTTGAAGAAGCCCCCTCGCCGGCGCTTGATGATGCCACCCGCCAGAAAATTGGCAAGGTTTGCGCCGATGCGATTGCCTCTATCAATTATGCCGGTGCGGGCACCATTGAATTTCTGTATGAAAACGATGAATTCTATTTCATCGAAATGAACACCCGTTTGCAGGTTGAACACCCCGTTACCGAAGCCATTTTCAATATTGATCTGGTGCGTGAGCAAATCCAGGTTGCCGCCGGCATGGCAATGTCTTTCAAGCAAGAAAACCTGAAAATCAACGGCCACGCGATCGAGTGCCGCATTAACGCCGAAAAAGTGCCGGAATTCCGGCCCTCGCCCGGCACGGTTAAACAGTATCATGCGCCCGGCGGTTTGGGGGTGCGGATGGATAGCGCCATTTATGACGGCTATAAAATTCCGCCCCATTATGACAGCCTGATCGGAAAACTGATCGTGCATGCGCCTGATCGCGCCGCCGCATTGGCGCGAGTGGAACGCGCGCTTGGCGAATTGGTGATTGACGGGGTTGATACCACCATCCCGCTTTTCCATGCATTGCTGCGTGAAAAAGCCGTGCAAACCGGCGATTATACCATCCACTGGCTGGAAAAATGGCTGGATACCGACCCGGAAATTTAATGTGAAAGACACGCCGGAAATCACCGCCCCGATGTTGCTATATGCATATGCATCTGGGGTATTTCCGATGGCAGAATCAGCTGATTCTGACGAAATATTATGGATTGATCCCGAAAAACGCGGGGTCATTCCGCTGGATCACCTGCATATTTCAACCAGCCTGAAAAAGCTTTTGAAATCGAACCGCTATTCGGTTGGTATCGACACCCGATTCTGTGACGTGGTTTCGGCCTGTGCGGATCGCGACGAGACATGGATCAACCCGCAAATCTTTGATCTTTATAGTGAATTACATGAACTGGGCTATGCCCATTCGGTTGAGGTTTTTGAGTGCGACCAGCTTGTCGGTGGATTATACGGGGTTGCCATTGCCGGTGCATTTTTTGGCGAAAGCATGTTTTCCAGCCAGCCAAGCGCCTCAAAAATTGCGCTGGTGGCGCTAGTCGCACGGCTGAAAGCGGGGGGGTATTTTTTGCTGGATACCCAGTTTTTAACACCGCATCTGGAAACCATGGGCGGGGTTGAAATTACCAAAGCAGCTTACCAAGCGCGGCTGAAGCTTGCCATCGAAAAGGACGCCGATTTTAACCGGTTTCAATTGGTTGACACCGCCTCGATCTGGCAGGCAATCACCCAGATATCATAACGCGGATGATCCAGCGCTGAAAGCGCGGGGCTAGACGCAAACATCCAGCCATAAAACGCGTCGTCTTCTTCGCGAATATCGCGAATTTTAAGCAGTGCAAAGGCGTCTTTGTTCACATCATTGGGCGGATAACGACAAGCCTCCAGCGTGACTTCCAAACGCTCGAACTCAAGGGTTTCGCCAATATCCATGGCAAAATCGCCAACCACACCGGTGATACGATCCAATCCGCGCAGAATTGCGCCGGTGCCCACATCGGAATTGGCACTACGTTCGCCATCAAATTCAAAGCTGGGCATTTGTAGCACCCCGTCCAGAGGCGATTCCATGATGGTTGGTAAAGGTTCTTCAAATATGGATTGCGCGGTAAGCGGGGTTGCCAGCAGCAATAATGCAAAAATAAATCTATTCATCGGGTCCGGTCGCAAATTTCATAAGTAAATTCAACAGGCTTACAGCGCCTTGAGTATAAATTATTTCTTCGCCGGGTAGCAACATCACGTCAGATCCGCCGGGGGTTAGCTCCAGAAAAGTGCCGCCCAGCAACCCTTCTGACGCTATTTTTGCTTCGCTATCTTCGGGGATTGCAATATCATCCGACACATCAAAGCTGGCAATCGCCTGATAACTGGTTTTATCCAGTTTCAGCTCGGTAACCGTGCCGACCTGAACCCCTGCCAAATGCACCTCTGATCCAACCGCCAACCCTTCGGCACTGAAAAAACTGGCGGTATATTCAAAACTGTCAGCCGTTTTGCCAAAGCCACCCGCCTGCCCTGCAAACACCAGAAATCCGGCGGCGGTTGCAACAACAACCGCGCCAATCAGGGTTTCTGCTGCGTTACTGGCCATGGATTATTCCGGTTGCCACGCATCGTAATCAGTGCGTTTTGCGGGTTTTGCCATCAAAATGCTGCCCTTTGGCCGATAGGCATCATCGGTTCCGGTCCGGTTTTCCTGATGGGGTTTTTCCCATGCTTTATGGGGCAGCGGATTATCATTCGGCATATTGTCAAAGGTATGATGCAGCCAGCCATGCCATTCGGGTGACACGCGCGAACCCTCGATCGGGCCATTATAAATCACCCAGCGTTTGGCTTTGTAGGTGTAATATTTATTGCCAAGCCCATCCTCACCAACCAGCTTACCTTTGCGCCATGTGAACAACCGCGTGCCAAGGCTCTGACCATCCCACCATGTTAAAAGTTGCAAAATAAATTTCATCATGTCGGGGTCCAATCAGGCCGAGGCAGTTTTTTCTTTGTTATCTGCGTAAATCATCAGCGGGGCGCCGTCTTTGCTTATGGCGTCTTCGTTCACCACAACTTCGACCACGTTTTCCATGCCCGGCAATTCAAACATGGTATCCAGCAACACTTCCTCAAGAATAGAGCGCAGGCCCCGCGCGCCGGTTTTGCGTTTGATCGCCCGCGCCGCAACCGCCTTAAGGGCATCGTCGGTTAAGGTAAGCTTAACATCTTCCATTTCAAACAGACGTTGATATTGCTTGATCAACGCGTTTTTGGGTTGGGTCAGAATGGTAATCAACGCATCCGCATCCAGATCGGTCAGGGTGGCAATCACCGGCAACCGGCCAACAAATTCGGGGATAAGACCAAATTTCAGCAGATCTTCGGGTTCAAGTTCCTGAAAAATATCCCCAACCGAGCGGGCTTCTTCGTCTTGCACATCCGCGCCAAACCCGACCGCAGAACCTTTGCCCCGCGCCGAGATAATTTTTTCAAGCCCCGAAAATGCCCCGCCGCAGACAAACAGGATATTGGTGGTATCGACCTGTAAAAATTCCTGCTGCGGATGTTTACGCCCGCCTTGCGGTGGCACAGAGGCAACCGTGCCTTCCATAATTTTCAGCAAAGCCTGTTGCACGCCTTCGCCAGAAACATCGCGGGTGATCGACGGATTATCGGATTTGCGGCTGATTTTATCAACCTCGTCAATATAAACAATGCCCCGCTGAGCGCGCTCTACGTTATATTCAGCGGCTTGCAGCAGTTTCAAGATAATGTTTTCAACGTCTTCGCCAACATAACCGGCCTCGGTCAACGTCGTGGCGTCGGCCATGGTGAACGGCACATCCAGAATGCGCGCAAGGGTTTGCGCCAGCAATGTTTTGCCACAACCGGTCGGGCCGATCAGCATGATATTGGATTTGGCCAGTTCGATTTCAGGGTTTTTCGACGCGTGATTCAAACGCTTGTAATGGTTATGCACCGCCACTGAAAGCACCCGTTTGGCGACCTCTTGCCCGATGACATAATCATCCAACACGCCACAGATTTCTTTGGGGGTCGGCACACCGACCGAGGATTTCACCAAACTGGATTTGGTTTCCTCGCGGATAATATCCATGCACAGTTCAACACATTCATCACAAATGAACACGGTTGGTCCCGCGATCAATTTGCGCACCTCGTGCTGGGACTTGCCGCAGAACGAGCAATACAAGGTGTTTTTGCTGTCCGAACCAACTGATTTAGTCATCAAAATCTCCTGCCAGTGTTTACCGTCGCGGCCATCGACCTATGATTCAAAATATTTACCCTATCAAACCATGACAGGGGATTGGAATACAAGCCTCAACAGCCCTGAATCCGGCTGGAAATCAGCTTTCATCCGCATCCTTGCTGCGCCGTGCCACAATATCGTCAACAATGCCCCATTCTTTGGCCTGTTCAGCGGTCATGAAATTATCACGATCCAGCGCTTCTTCGACCTCGGCTATGGTTTTGTCGGTATGATCCACGTAAATCTGGTTCAGACGCTTTTTAATTTCCAGAATTTCCTTGGCATGCAGGGCAATATCGCTGGCCTGCCCCTGAAAGCCGCCGGATGGCTGGTGCAGCATGATACGGCTGTTGGGCAAGGTTTTGCGCATGCCCTTTTCGCCGCCCGCCAGCAAAAGCGCCCCCATAGAGGCCGCCTGCCCGATGCAAACCGTGGCAATTTTGGGTTGGATATATTGCATCGTGTCATAAATCGCCAAACCGCTGCTAACCACACCACCGGGGGAATTGATATACATGGCAATGTCTTTCTTGGGGTTTTCAGCCTCAAGAAACAGCAGCTGCGCAACAATAATGGTCGCCATCTGGTCTTCGACCTGACCGGAAACAAAAATAATCCGTTCTTTTAACAGCCGCGAGAAAATATCATAACGAACAGAGCCGCGCGCGGTGGTTTCCTCCACGCTCGGGATCACAAAACCGGTTTCATTCATCATGGAGTCCTGCATTTTTTGGCCTTTGCTACGCATCGCCGCAGATATAGGGCGAATTCCTTTCCTAAAGGTTTAATCCCCCCGTGCCGGACCTTCAAGAGGCGTTCCACAAATGGGGCCACAGAATTTTCAACAGGTTGTGTTTGCCGGATGCCGGTTTCCATGTATAGTTTAACAAATTATTTTGAGATTGCACAGTTATGTTCACAATAACAAACGATAAAAACAAACTTACCGCCAAGCGCATTTTGAAATTGGCAAAATCAGGGGTGCTGCCAGCCGAAGACCTGCCATGCAGCATTTCTATTGATCTGGGCATTGATCTGAATGCCGAAGGCAAAGATATTGTCAGCAAATTTGGCAATCTGTTTAACGGCAAAACCTCGGGAAAAACCAAAAAGCAAGATGAACGCATTGATAAAGCCCGCCGGATGCTGGCCAAAATGCTGCATGACGGCCATTCGCAAAACAAAATCAGACAATTTGCCGACACCCAGCAAGAAGACATCATCCGCGACTGGAACAATTTTGCCCGGGCTGACCTGAAACGCGCCGCGCTGGATGCGGTGGATGATTCTATCAAGGCATTGGGTAAAAAAACCAATATTGTTTTCAAAGACTTGAAGATCAAATTTGACAGTGACGAGCTAAACGACCAGCGTATGAATTTTATGACCGGCGTGCTGGATCAAGCTGGTAAAAAAGGCTCTATGGGGCGCAAAACCAGCGGCGCGATGGCGGCGTTGGTGGCGTCTTTGGGCGGTGTTGACACCAATATGCGTAGCTATTTGACAGTTTGGGCCGCCAACGTAAAACTGTATAAACAGGCATCAGGTGACGCAAATATTGTGCGAAGCAACCTGACGCAAATGGCCAAAGCCACTAAAACCCTTGGCGCACGGCTGGAACGGATCAAAAAGATCGAGGCCGCCACCAAGGCACGGATTGACGGATCATCCGCACAGGGCGAAAAAACCGTCAAGGAGCTGGAAAAGGCCGCAAAAATAGCAGTATTAAACAAACAACAAAAAATTGCCGCAATGGCCAAGGCCGCTGAAAAATATTTTGGCGAAGCCAATTCCGCTGCCAATAAAATGAACACCAAAGGCGCTGAATCAGCCAAGCTGGAAGCGCTGTTGAAAGACATTCAAAAACAATTACAAGCCGCTGAAAACATAGCGAAAACCCAATCTGAAACCGTAATAAAATCAGCGCGGCAAGCCAATGAAATATTCAACGATTCCAAAAAAGGCGCAAAAGCGGTAGCGATGGTTTTGAAAGAGCTAAAAATTCAATCCAAGCATCTTTAACTGTTCAAAAACCGGGTAACAGCCTGGCGGATATGCGGGTCCGGCATGTCTTTTTCAATGGCATTCTGAAGTCGGAAATAAAACTGTTCCGCCAAAAAAAACGGCAATATCGTGTTATATTCGCTGCTAGGTAAAATGCCGGATTTCAGGAAATCCTGATAGTCTTTTCTAGAAACCCCATGCGTCAAGTCCGTATCGGAATTGGGCCGTTTGAATTGCAGCAATACCAATAATTGCGCTGAGGCTTTTGCAAAAGGCAGAATCGTTTCGCTTTGAATATCAATGCCGTAAAGAATATCGTTGTGAAACAACAAATTAGCCGGAATAAAATCATCATGGGTTGGGCCTTTGATGGCCCTGACCCCGGCAATTTTTGCAGCGCGCCGGTTCAGGTTTTGCCGCAATGCATCCAACAAATCGCGATCAACCGGTTTTGCAATCAGGTCAGGCTTTCGTCGGTCCAGCCGTTTCAGCCAGAATTGCGGTGAAAACCGCGACAGGGTATAATCATCACCGCCAAATTTCTTAAGCCATAACCCGCAGTTCAGCAGCATTTTTGAACGCAATTCCGCGTCATTACCCGACAGCATCTTGCCAATATTTTCGCCCGGAATAAATTCCAGAACCACCACGCCAATACCGGGAAATGCATAAATACACCGGTTAATACGCAACGGCCCTGTTGCCATTGAAGGGTCCAGCCGTGCCACCTGCGACATAAAACTACGAACCGTGTTATCGGGGTTTTTGCCTAAATAACGCTTTAGAATAAGGTCTTTTCCGTCAAGCGTAACGTGCAAAACCTCGCTGACCTCGGATTGTTTCAGGGCTGTAACTACTTGAAAAATCAAAGGTTTTTCAATATCATCTCCGGTGACAATAATTTCCTGCCCATTGGCAGCATTCCCGAGGGTCAGTTCGGCCTTTGAAAAACTTTTCATGCATGGCTCCGGAAATCTGGCATGCAAAGCATGTTACATCATTGCCCAAAATGAAAAAAGGGGCGATCACCGACCGCCCCTAAAATTCGAATTGTGACAAGAATTATTCTTCGTCAAGCGCCTCGATGGCTTTTTGCAGATCATCCTTGGAAACCGCTTTATCGGTAACATTAGCCAATTCCAGAATGTAATCGACAACCTTGTCTTCATAAAGCGGCGCGCGCATTTGCTGTTGCGCCTGCTCGTTTTTCTGAATGAATTCAAAAAATTCGCGTTCCTGGCCGGGATATTGGCGTGCCTGCTGCATCATCATCTGTTGCATTTCCGCATCCGAAACCGTGATTTCGTTTTTATTGCCAAGCTCGGCCAGCAAAAGCCCCAGACGCACGCGGCGGGTCGCCAGTGATTTATGTTCATCGTCTGGTTCAACCGGATCATGGTCATGGCCTTCGACCTCGGGGTTTTCTTCGTGCCAAAGCTGATGCGCGATCTGTTTTGCCTCGGCCTCGACCAGGGATGGCGGCAGATCAAAGCTGAACATAGCGTCCAGCTTGTCCATCAAACGGCGCTTCAGCACAGTGCGCGCCGCGCCTTTATATTCTTCGGCAAGGCGTTCCTTAACCTGTTTGGTCAGACCTTCGAGGTTTTCTGCCCCGTAACGCTCGCCCAGTGCATCGTCGATTTTGGCAGGCACAGGTTCGTTTACCGCTTTGACATTACAGGTAAAAACCGCGTCTTTGCCCTTCAGGTTTTCGGCTTGGTATTCCGCAGGGAACGTTACTTTTACTTCCAGTTCGTCGCCTTCCTTGGCGCCAACCAGTTGCTCTTCGAACCCGGGGATAAAGCTGTTTGATCCCAGCACCAGCGGGTAATCATCGGCTTGGCCGCCTTCAAACGGCTCACCATCCACCTTGCCCAGAAAATCAATTACAATCTGGTCGCCGTCTTTAGCTTTTGAGCCCTTGCGGCGTTTTTCAAAATTGGTAGCACCTTTGGCGATGTTTTCCAGTGCTTCGTTAACCGATGCATCATCAATATCAACCACCAAGCGGTCCAGATCAATCGATGCGAAATCGCCCTCGGGCACATCGGGCAGGCATTCATAGGCCATGGTAACCTGAATATCGTCGCCCTCTTTCCATTCGTCATTGGTCATTTTTACGTCGGGCTGTTGGGCGGGACGGTCACCGGTTTTTTCAAACTGGGCTTTCATGGCGTTATCAACCGATTCCTGCATGGCTTCGCCCATGACAGATTTGCCAAACATTTTTTTCATCAAGGCGATCGGGGCTTTGCCCTTGCGAAACCCTTTCATCTGGAAATCAGCGCGGGCTGTTTCCAGCTTTTCGTTGACAATCGCTTCCATGTCGCTTGCCGCGATGGTGATTTCATAGGCGCGTTTCAGGCCTTCATTTACAGTTTCGGTAACCTGCATGTTTTTTCCTTTTTCAGCCATCGGCCTGTTATTTGGTACGGATGAAGGGACTTGAACCCCCACGCCTTGCGGCACCAGAACCTAAATCTGGCGTGTCTACCAATTCCACCACATCCGCAAAGGGCTTTAATTTGCCCGATTCCGGCGCCTATCTAACAGAGGTGAAAGCGGGTGGCGAGCGGAAAATTGCCCTCAAAGCCCCAAATCCCGAAAAACTGCCGGAAGCTGTTCAGGAATGTCCTCGGCAATCAACCCCGGGCCGAATTTCAGGGCGCATTCCACATGCAGCCATGCGGCGGTTTCTGCGGCCTGCATAGGGGCAAAGCCGCGCGCCAATAGCCCCGTTATGAACCCCGCCAACACATCGCCAGAGCCAGCTGTGGCCAGCCACGGGGCGGAGCGCTCGTAATGGGCAGAATTGATCGACGCCCTGCCCTGTGGGTCTGCAATCACGGTATCGGCACCTTTGAACAGCACAATACAACCGGCGCGTTTGGCGGCGTCGCGCGTGGCGTCTACTTTGGAATATGCGGGGCCTTTGGTGGCGGGTTCGGCGAGTTTTTCTGCGATATCAGGGAAAAGCCGTTTGAATTCGCCAGCGTGGGGCGTGAGGACGCATTTATCATGCAAAGCTGAAAATAGGTCAGGGTTCTGCGAAAGGACCGTCAAAGCATCCGCATCCAAAACCGTTGCGTAGGGTGCGTGGTCCCCACGCACCGCCACGTCAACCAACCCAACCGCCCGATCATCCACCCCCAACCCTGGCCCAAGGCAAAGCGCATTGATACGTTTATCTTGCAGTTTTTCGGAAAGGGCAGCGGCGTCAGGAAGTTCAGCAAGCATAATAGATGTCAGTTGTGCAGCATGTTCTGGCAAAGCAGCGGCTTCTGCGCCGATGGTCACCAACCCTGCGCCAATACGCAACGCGCCACGGGCAGCGAGGCGGGAGGCTCCGGTGAAATGGGTGGGGCCGGAAAGGATAAGGGCGTGGCCGCAATCATATTTATTCCAGCCAAAATGCTTTCCTACTTGCCCCTCTAGAAAAGGCGTGGATTTACCGAATAGTTTCTGATCAATCAAGGATACCCTTCGATCATCAATTGGTTCATTATAAAGTCCGCGTTCAAGAAATTCTTCTCGCTTCAAACCCAATGGTTTACAAACAAGTTTTTTCGAGAAAAACGGCCCATCCTCTAAATGGTGGCCTACTTTTTTCATACAGAATGTCACTGTTAGGTGCGGTATCAACCATCCACCTGTTTTTCTGTGCAAAAGTTTTCCGGAATCAGAGCACAATCCGGATTGGGTATCAATGTTAACAATTTTTCTAAATCGAAAACCATACGGTTTTCTCAGTTGCCCCATCAAAAATTTGGAGAACTCTATTAGGATTTCCGGTAATTTTTTATTTAATCCTATTCCGAAAATGGCATCTATCAATACATTTGGTCGCGAAAGTTTCTCATAATTGTCGATCGTAAGGTCCTTAATCTCCCCCATCTCCAACCACCGTTCCGCATTCACCTTCGCATCAACCGGCAGCTTCGCCACCTCGCCATACAGAAAAACCTCAACCTCCCAGCCGCGTTGTTTCAGCAGCCTTGCCACGACAAACCCGTCACCTCCGTTATTCCCCGGGCCGCACAGCACCACGGCTTTTTGTGAGGTTAGCGCCATTTCAGGCCATTCCTCCAAAATTGCCTCAACCACGCCACGACCGGCGCGTTCCATCAGCTCCAGCCCTGTGACCTCGCCGCTATCAATCGCGGCTTGTTCGATGGCGCGCATCTGGGCGGCGGTTAAAAGTTCGGTCATTGTAATCTCCGTACGGTGCGTGGTTTCCACGCACCGTTTCTTATCAATAATTCAGTGCGGTGCGTGGGGACCACGCACCCTACATTTTCATATCGCTTAACATTTGAACACTCTGCCTAAAATTTAGGCACTTATTTCAAATTCATTGTAAACAACTCGTCACCAAACCCTATCCAATTGCACCCGTCCCGAACAAGTGTTTTGTCTGCCCCATACATAAGGAGGCTAAAATGAAAAAAATCGAAGCCATTATCAAACCCTTTAAGCTCGACGAGGTCAAAGAGGCCCTTCAGGATGTCGGCATCCAAGGCCTGACCGTGATCGAGGCCAAAGGGTTTGGCCGTCAAAAGGGCCACACGGAACTTTACCGTGGCGCCGAATATGTGGTTGATTTTCTGCCCAAGGTCAAAATCGAAATCGCCCTTGCCGACGAACAGCTTGACGAAGCCATTGAAGCCATCATCAACGCTGCCAAAACTGGCAAAATCGGCGATGGCAAGATTTTTGTCTCTACCATCGAACAAGCCATCAGAATTCGCACCGGTGAAGACGGTGTAGACGCCCTTTAACTTAAGGAAAATACCATGAGTGACATCCAAGCCGTTCTTGACATGATCAAGGACAATGAAATCGAATATGTAGACATCCGTTTCACCGACCCGCGCGGAAAATTGCAGCATGTAACCGTGATCAATGACGAGGTTACCGCTGATTTTCTTGAAGAAGGTTTTATGTTTGACGGTTCAAGCATTGCCGGCTGGAAATCTATTGATCAATCCGACATGAAACTGATCCCTGATTGTTCATCCGCCTATCTTGACCCGTTTTATGCGGAAAAAACCCTGTGTATTCATTGCTCGGTGGTTGAACCTGACACCGGCGAGCCATATTCGCGTGACCCGCGCAGCACTGCCGAAAAAGCCGAGGCATATTTGAAATCAACCGGTATCGGCGACACTGCCTATTTTGGCCCCGAGGCCGAATTTTTCCTGTTTGACGATGTGCGGTTCAGCAACACCATGAACAAAGTATCCTTCGAGGTCGATGCGGCGGATGCAAGCTGGAACACCGATACCCAATATGAAATGGGCAATATGGGCCACCGCCCCGGCGTTAAGGGCGGGTATTTTCCGGTAAACCCAACCGATGCCAGCCATGATATTCGCGGCGAAATGCTCAGCACCATGAAACGCATGGGTATGAAGGTTGATAAACACCACCACGAGGTTGCGTCTTGCCAGCATGAACTCGGCCTTGTGTTTGGCACGCTTGTCAAACAGGCGGATGATTTGCAGAAATACAAATACATCATTCATAATGTGGCGCATGCTTATGGCAAATCCGCCACCTTTATGCCAAAGCCGATCGCGGGCGATAACGGCACCGGCATGCACGTGAATATGTCAATCTGGAAAGACGGCAAGCCATTGTTTGCAGGCGATAAATACGCCGATCTTTCACAAGAGGCCCTGTATTTCATTGGTGGTATTCTAAAACACGCCAAGGCGCTGAACGCGTTTACCAACCCTGCCACCAACAGCTATAAACGCCTGATCCCGGGCTTTGAAGCGCCGGTTTTGCGGGCCTATTCAGCCAGCAACCGTTCGGGTTGTGTGCGTATTCCATGGGCTGAATCCCCCAAGGCAAAACGCGTAGAAGCACGTTTTCCAGACCCTGCCGCCAACCCATATCTGTGTTTTGCCGCGCTGTTGATGGCGGGCCTTGACGGCATCAAAAACAAAATCGATCCCGGCGAAGCCCAGGACAAAGATCTCTATGACCTGCCGCCAGAAGAACTGGCCGATATCCCCACCGTTTGTGCCAGCCTGCGCGAAGCACTGGACGAGCTGGTTCTGGACATGGATTTCTTATTGGCCGGCGATGTGTTTACCCGCGAACAGATCGAGGGTTACATGGAGCTGAAATGGGAAGAAGTGTATAACATGGAACACACCCCGCATCCGGTTGAATACGGTATGTATTATAGCTGTTAAGGCACAGCTATAAGTAATAAATTCAACTATCGATCAAAGAAATCGGAAGCCTATTTAGGCTCCCGATTTTTTGTTTGATTTATGCAATATTTTCACTAAAATGATCGGCAAGATATTTACAATCAACTCATACTAACGAGCACCCAAGGAAAGTTTTATGAAAAGAATAGCCATTGTCAGCCTGCTGGCGAGCGTAACCATATTTGCACAAACAGCCACTGCTGGCGAATTATCCCACCTTTCCGTATCACCGACACCAATTGAACCGCCAATAGCCGTAGCATCTGGCGAAATTTGGCAAGGCTTTTACGCCGGTGGTCAGTTTGCGTTAGGTAAAGGCGAGTTGCAGTCTTATATTAATGGCGTTCAGGCTACTAACCTCTTTACTGAGGGTAACCTTTACGGTGGCTTTATGGGATACAATTTTCAAACTGGGAATTTGGTATACGGCGCAGAAGCCTCTTATATGTTGGGCGAATTAACCGATCCATCAGCTAACCCTCATGATCTAACAACTGAAGGCTTTTTGGACCTGAAAGCTCGGGCTGGTTATGCAACAGGAAGTTTTCTTTTATATGGCTTTGCCGGATACTCGACAGCCACAATACCTGAAGTGCCTGGCACACAACAAATCCCTAGTATACCAAGTTTACCGATAAGCGGTTTAAATTATGGCGTTGGTGTTGACTATCAAATAAATGACCGGATTTTTGTTGGTGTGGATTACACAATGCGTAACCTCGCCGGTGATTTGGATCAAACCTCATGGCCGGGTTGGGCAATCGAAGGCCCGATTTCAACACTCGGCTTTCGGGTGGGCGCCAATTTTTAAGATTGTTTGGCGCTCAAAGATCACTCATCTTTTGCAAAATAAAAAGCCCCCGAAATACTCGGGGGCTTTTTGTTAGCCTACCACGGTGGATTGAATGTCTGTCAATCCAGTTTTGTAACCCGCAAATACGGTTTCAAAACCTTCAGGTCAGGGTATTTCGCCTGCGCATCCTCGGTGCTGACCGATGTTGGAATGATAACCTCGTCCCCCGGGGTCCAGTTGGCTGGCAGGGCCACGGTTTTTTCGTCCGCAATTTGCAGCGCGTCAATCACCCGCAGAATCTCGTCAAAATTACGGCCTACATTCATCGGGTAGGTCATGGTCAGACGGATTTTATTGTCGGGATCAATGATAAACACCGACCGCACCGTTGCGGTTTCCGATGCTTCGGGGTGGATCATGTCATACATCTTGGCCACCGTCAGATCACCATCGGCCACAATCGGGAATTGCAGATCAACGCCTTGGGTTTCATTCACATCCGAGACCCATTTGTTATGTTCATCAACGCTATCCGTAGACAAGCCCAGTGGCTTGACATTGCGCGCGGCAAAATCAGCGGCGTGTTTGGCGGTCATGCCCATTTCGGTGGTGCAAATCGGGGTGAAATCCGCCGGATGGCTAAAGAAAAACACCCA
This sequence comes from Paracoccaceae bacterium, assembly GCA_021648225.1. Taxonomy (GTDB): domain Bacteria; phylum Pseudomonadota; class Alphaproteobacteria; order Rhodobacterales; family Rhodobacteraceae; genus UBA3077. The sequence continues at coordinate 8,423 of JAKITE010000026.1, read as the reverse complement.
GGAATCGCCGCTCCAATCATGCAGGGTGATGTCGCCTTTGGTGGTGGCAACGGTAAAATTCGGGGCTGTATCGCCTAGTCGTAAAGTCATTTTATTTTCCTTTGATGGGTCAGGTTGCAAATATTTAGAACCGCTTATCTGGCATATAGGGCGCATCGGGATACCTACCAGTAGGCAAGATTGTCGCAGTGCCGCGCTGTCACAATCCCGTAATTCTGTTGCAACACGTCTTGAGAATTCTTCAATTAGGTCTAGGTTGCAGATAACCCAAAAGGATCCCATCATGCCCAGCGAAAAAATCACCTTTTCCGGCCATTCCGGCGATAGGCTTGCCGCCAGATTTGACAAACCCAGCGGGCCGGTTCTGGCCACCGCCATTTTTGCCCATTGCTTTACCTGCTCCAAGGATATTCTGGCAGCGCGGCGCATATCACAACGCCTAGCCTCGGCCGGTATTGCGGTGCTTAGTTTTGATTTCACCGGCCTTGGCCAATCATCCGGCGAATTTGCCGATACGCATTTTTCATCCAATGTTGCCGATATCCGGCTGGCGGCGGATCATATGGCCGGCCTTGGTTTTCCGGTCAGCCTGCTGGTCGGGCATTCGCTGGGCGGCGCGGCGGTGCTAAAGGTTGCGGGGCAAATTGATAGCGTCAAAGCGGTGGTAACCATCGGCGCGCCCTCCGATGCGGCCCATGTTGCCGATAATTTCAGCGATCATCTGGATGAGATCAAGGCAAACGGTTCCGCCAGGGTCAGCCTTGCGGGGCGGGATTTTACCATCAAACAGGAATTTGTCGAGGATATCGCATCGGTAAAACTGTTGGCAGCTGTCAAAACCATGCACAAAGCCCTGTTGGTGCTGCATGCTCCGCTGGACCAAACCGTATCAATTGATAACGCCGCTGAAATATTCATGGCCGCCAAACATCCCAAAAGCTTTGTTACACTGGACAACGCCGATCACCTGATCACCCGCGCCGAGGATGCCGAATATGCCGCCGATGTAATTGCCACATGGGCGGCGCGATACCTGAACTTGCCCAAACCTGCTGCGCCCATCGGCGCGCCCGAGGGCGCCGTGCGGATTGACGAGGTTGACCCTGACGGGTTTCGCCAAGACATTGCCGCTGGTCCCAAACACCATATTATTGCGGATGAACCCGTGGCATTCGGGGGCACCGACGCCGGATTCACCCCTTATCAACTGGTTTCAGCCGGATTGGGCGCTTGCACCGGCATGACCATCCGCATGTATGCGCGGCGCAAAAAATGGCCGCTGGAACATGTTTCGGTGGATGTGACCCATGATAAAATCCATGCCGCCGATTGCGAGCATTGCGAGGCCGAGATTGGAAAAATTGACCGGTTCCGGCGGGTGATTACCCTGATTGGTGATCTGGAGGATACCCAGCGGGTGCGCTTGATGGAAATTGCCGATAAATGCCCGGTGCATCGCACATTGGAAGGCGAAATAGAAATTGTAACAACCGAAGCGCTGTAAAACCTGCTTTATGCCTGCTGCAAAGCTTGGCCAAGGTCTATCAGAATATCATCAACATTTTCCAACCCAGCCGAGATACGGATCAAGCCTTCGCTAATACCATGCGCCTCGCGTTCTTCGGGGGCATAGGTAACGTGGGTCATCGACGCCGGATGCTGGATCAGGGTTTCTGCATCCCCAAGGCTAACGGCACGATGGATCATGCTTAGCGCGTTCATCACCTTTTTACCGGCTTCAAAGCCACCTTTGACCTCAAATGCGATCATACCACCAAACAATGCCATCTGCTTTGCTGCCAGTTCATGCTGCGCAAAACTGTCCAAGCCGGGATAATTCACCCAGTCTACCGCCGGATGGGCCTCCAGCATCTGCGCGATTTTCAGGGCGTTTTGGCTGTGGCGCTCCATGCGCAACTCAAGCGTTTTGAAACCCCGCAAAATCAGCATGGCATTAAACGGGGCAATCACTGCACCGGTCATGTCTTTCACGCCAATGGTCCGCACATTGACCATTTCCTCAAGCCGCCCGACCACAATTCCGGCCAGCAGATCACCATGCCCGCCAAGGTATTTTGTGGCCGAATGCACCACAAAATCCGCGCCCAGCTCAATCGGGCGGGTGATGATCGGAGTGGCATAAGTGTTGTCCACAATCACCCGCGCCCCATGTTTGTGGGTTATCTTTGAAATGGTCGCAATGTCCACAATCCGCATATTCGGGTTGGCGGGGGTCTCGAAATAGACAAACTTGGTTTTATCGTTAATCGCGGCCTCCAGATTGGCGGGATCGGTCATATCAATATGGGTAACCTTGATGCCAAAACGCGGAAAGCCGTGGCTGAACAGCGCGAATGTGCAGCCATAAAGCGTAAGATCGGTAATGATTTCATCACCCGACTCTAGATAGGTCCAGAACAGGGCCGTAATCGCCCCCATACCCGATGATGTCGCAAGCGCCGCCTCGCCGCCCTCAAGGTTGGCAATGCGCCGTTCCAGCAAATCCGAGGTCGGGTTGCCAACGCGGGAATAAACAAAGCCCTCGCGTTCACCTGCAAAAACCTCGCCACCGGCCTCGGCTGTTTCAAAGGCGTAGGTCGAGGTCAAATGCAACGGCGGGGTCAACGCACCATGCTCGTCTTGCGGATCATAACCGAAGTGAATGGCACGGGTGGCAAGGCCTGCGGGCGGGTTGTTGGATGGTTTTGGCATGGGATTCCTTTAAGCTCTGTTCGGGCAAAGAATAGCACTTTCCTCAACACATTTTCTTGCGCATTATGCCTCAGTATGGCTTTATGTTAGCATAAATTGCTAAAAAAGGTTGCAAAATGGACAATAAAGACCAACAAATTTTGCGAGAGCTGCAAGTAAATGGCCGACTCAGCAACGCAGAGCTGGCCGAACGGGTAGACCTATCCCCTTCTCCCTGCCTGCGCCGCTTGCGCAACCTTGAACAAAACGGCATAATTGAGGGCTATACCGCCATCGTCAACCAAAAGGCCTATGGGCTGCCAATCACGGTGTTTGTGCAAATCCGCCTAAATCACCATTCGTCCAGCGCCGCACAAGAGTTTGAGCGCAACATCCGCAAGATCGACGAAATAATTGATTGCCATCTTATGACCGGCGATACCGATTATCTGCTCCGTGTAGTGGTCCCAAGCCTGGAAGGCTATGAAACCTTCATCAGAGAGCGCATTCACCCAATACCCTCAATTGCCTCGATCAATACAAGCTTCGCTTACGGTATCGTTAAGCAAAGCCGGGTATTGCCCCAGGCTTTCCCCCAATAAGCCAGCGCAGCGCCCCCCGATGGCAAAGCCGAGGGCCTGGCCCAAACGCAGCGCGGGAGAGTAATCTAACTCCAAAACATCAAGTTTGGATAGGTTTACACGGCCTACATATTATCGCGGATGAACCTGTGACATTCGGGGGCACCGACACAGGATTCTAGGCCAGTTTTTCAAAATGGCTGGTGAAATGACGCATGATTTTCGGCTCTTTGGTAATACGATACCCCTTTAAGCTGTCTTTGCTTTCCATCAATTCAGCGCAGGTTTCGACAATATAATCCGCATGCGATTGCGTATAGGTGCGGCGCGGCATGGCAAGGCGCACCAGATCCATCGCGGCGGGTATTTCACTGCCATCGGGCTGCCGGCCAAACATCACCGTGCCGATTTCACAACTGCGAATGCCGCCGATTTCATAAAGCCCGACCGCCACCGCCTGCCCCGGATATTGCAAGGGTGGAATATGCGATAGCCATTGCCGTGCATCAATAAACACCGCATGGCCACCGGCGGGTTTAACCACCGGAATACCCATATCATCCAGCCGCTCCACAATATATTCATTGGTGCGGATACGATACCGCAGGTAATCATCGTCGATAATCTCGGTTAACCCCTGCGCGATGGCCTCCAGATCACGCCCTGCCAGGCCACCATAGGTGGGAAAGCCCTCGGTCTGGATCAGCTTGTTACGGGCTTGTTCGGCCAGATCAGCATCATTCAGCGCCAGCCAGCCGCCGATATTGGCAAAACCGTCTTTTTTGGCGCTCATGGTCATGCCATCCGCCACCGAAAAACAATCGCGCACGATGTCGGCAATTTCACGCCCCTGCTGGCCGGATTCGCGTTGTTTGATGAAATAGGCATTTTCGGCAAAACGACAGCCATCAATGATAAACGGCCGGCCATGGCTTTTGGCTAATGCCGCCACGGCGCGAATATTCTCAAGGCTGACCGGCTGGCCGCCACCGGCATTATTGGTGATGGTCAGCATCACACAAGGCACGCTTTGCCCGTGTTTATCCAGATAATCCGCCAGCCGTTTCAGGTCCATATTGCCCTTGAACGGATGCAGGCTGTTCGGGTCTGTGCCCTCGGCAATTACTAGATCATGGGCGCGTGCACCGCTGCTTTCGATATTGCCACGCGTGGTGTCAAAATGGGTATTTGAAGGAATATTTTTGCCAATGCCCGCCAGAATGGAAAACAAAATCGCCTCGGCAGCGCGGCCTTGATGGGTGGGAATGATATGTTCAAACGGCATCAGGTTTTGCACCGCAGCCTCGAACCGCTGAAAAGACGGCGACCCGGCATAGCTTTCATCGCCGCGCATGATGCTGGCCCATTGTTCCGAGCTCATGGCGCCGGTGCCGCTATCGGTCAGCAAATCAATGATCACGTCTTTGGAGCGCAGGGCAAACAGGTTAAAACGGGCTTTTTCCAGCATTTTCTGGCGTTGTTCCGGCGTGGTCATATGGATCGGTTCAACCGATTTGATGCGAAAGGGTTCAATGATGGTTTTCATCAGGCTCTCCTATTTCGGCCCCCTGATGCATGTGGCAATCTTAACACAAAAGGGGCCAGCGCTGCGGTTGCCGCATATGCGTGCCGCGCTCAGCGTCCTTTGATTGCGGTTTGGTTTTGAAATTTTTTGCCGTGGTTTGTCAAGGGGGCTGCAAAATATCGCTATATGTTGTATCTCCCTGCCCTATTCTGCCATAATGATGGAAAACGAGCAGATTCGGGAAACCCCATGGCAGATGATAAAGACCTCTTTAACGAGGATGATTCCGGCAATGATTATGACGCCTCGTCGATCGAGGTGCTGGAAGGGCTGGAACCGGTTCGAAAACGCCCCGGCATGTATATTGGCGGCACGGATGAACGTGCCTTGCATCATTTGGTGGCCGAGGTGCTGGACAATTCGATGGACGAGGCTGTCGCGGGCCATGCCAACCGCATAGAGGTCGAATTGCACGGCGATTATTCGGTTACCATCACCGATAATGGCCGTGGTATTCCGGTTGATCCGCATCCAAAATTTCCCGATAAATCAGCGCTGGAGGTCATCATGTGCACCCTGCATGCGGGGGGTAAATTTGGTGGCAAGGCCTATCAGACCTCGGGCGGTTTGCACGGGGTCGGTATTTCGGTGGTCAATGCGCTGTCGGATCATGTAGAGGTCGAGGTCGCGCGCAACAAAACCTTGTATCGCCAGATATTTTCGCGCGGCATTCCCCAAGGCCCGATTGAAAAGGTCGGCCCTACGCAAAACCGGCGCGGCACATCGGTAACCTTTCATCCCGATGCTGAAATTTTTGGCAACAAACTGCGGTTCAAACCGGCGCGGTTGCTGAAAATGGTGCGCTCCAAGGCCTATCTGTTTTCGGGTGTGGAAATCCGCTGGAAATGTGACCCAAGCACCATAGGCGCCGGGGACGAAACCCCGCTTACCGCCAGCTTTCATTTCCCCGGCGGTTTGGCGGATTATCTGGGGGAAACCCTGCAAGGGCATATGACCTATTCCGAAAAACCCTTTGCCGGAACGGTTGATTTTTCCGACCGTTTCGGGCGCGATACCGTGGGTAAGGTCGAATGGGCCATCAACTGGACCCCGGCGCGGGACGGGTTTATCAATTCCTATTGCAACACCGTGCCAACCCCCGAGGGCGGCAGCCATGAAACCGGTTTCTGGGCCGCAATCCTGAAGGGCATTCGGGGTTACGGCGAATTGGTGCATAACAAAAAAGCCGCCAGCATTGTGCGCGAAGACCTCACGACTGGCGGCTGTGCGATGATTTCCGTGTTTATCCGAGAGCCTGAATTTGTTGGCCAAACCAAAGACCGGCTAGCCACGGTCGAGGCGACAAAGCTGGTTGAAAATTCAGTCCGTGACCATTTTGACAATTGGCTGGCATCCGACAATAAATCCGCCGGTGCGATCCTTGATTATCTGGTGCTGCGCGCCGATGAACGCTTGCGACGTCGGGCTGAAAAAGACACGCAACGTAAATCTGCGACCAAAAAGCTGCGCTTGCCCGGTAAACTAGCGGATTGCTCGGGTGGTCGCGAGGGGTCTGAATTATTTCTGGTCGAGGGCGATTCTGCGGGTGGTTCAGCCAAACAGGCGCGTAATCGTAAAACGCAGGCGATCCTGCCTTTGCGTGGTAAAATCCTGAATGTTCTGGGCGCGGCCAGTAATAAAATGATGCAAAATCAGGAGCTTAATGATCTTTGTCAAGCCATGGGCGTGCAACACGGGCTGAAATTCGACGTCAATGATCTGCGCTATGAACGCATTATTATCATGACCGACGCGGATGTAGACGGCGCCCATATCGCCGCGTTGCTTATGACATTTTTCTTTAGCCAAATGCGGCCGCTGATTGATGCAGGAAATCTGTATCTTGCCAATCCGCCGCTGTATCGCCTGACGCAAGGGTCAAAATCGGTCTATGCCAATACGGAATTCGAGCGGGATGAATGGCTGGAAAAAGGCCTTGGCGCGCGGGGCAAAATCGATGTTTCGCGGTTTAAGGGGCTGGGGGAAATGAACCCCGCGCAGCTAAAGGAAACCACAATGGATCCGGCCAGTCGCACCCTGATACGGGTCACGATTGACGAAGATGAACCCGGCGAAACCGGCGATCTGGTGGAGCGTCTGATGGGTAAAAAGCCGGAGCTGCGGTTTCAGTATATACAGGAGAACGCGCAGTTTGTCGAGGGGTTGGATGTTTAATGGAAAAAATTGACGCCATAATCAAGATCCTTCTCAAACTGAGGCGAAAGACCCACAACACTCTTGCATTTATTGTTGTAACGGCGGGCACTGCCTTAGTATCTCAAAAGCTATGGGGGCCAATATTGGCCAATCTTCTTCAAAAAATCGACATAACTATTCCCGACCTGAGAACGGAACCCTATGGCGTTTTTCTAATTATGGCAGGCTTGTTCTACCATTATATATATTCAAAAAATGAAACAGGTGAATTTAGGCTAGGAAATTCGGATGTCGTTGATCACGACGCCAAGATACTTTCGCGTTTCATGGAGATCGTTGACTATGAACGTATCAGGGAATATTTTGACGGTCTTTGGAATGACCATTCTTACTATAGCCAAGACTCGCGCGCGCTGAGACAGGGTGCCCGATTTCTTTCACTTTCTGAAAACAAATTCCTCTCACCAAATTTATGTATTCAAACCGGAGAATTTCTGCGGTCATGCGATAATTTGTTAAACTTTGTCGCTTATTCTTTTTTTGTTTACCCAAATATTCGTAAAAATACGAACAACAATTTACGATTGTGCATGTATCCAGACCGCAATGTGGATCGTGGCGGCTCCGGCGATGATGTCGATCATCATTTTTATTCCCAAAAGTCTGATGAGCTTGACGCTCTGTTAAAAACCGTCAAATCAAATTTAGATTCGTTTATTGAAGCGACGAAATCCGAACTAGGCGCCAAAGCACTGTAGGATAAATTTTTGAATTAACTCCTTGTAAGCCCATTTATTATATGCATATTAAATATATGAATGGGACGACGCTAAACGTATCCGAACGCTTAAAGAGCGTGGTGTCGATTTTTGCGATATCGAACGCTTTGAGTGGGCAACTGCTATAAGCTACGAAGACAAAAGAACTAACTACGGCGAGCGCCGCGTTTCTTCACTCGAAAAAATCGACGGGCGGATTTATGTCTGCGCTTGGACGCAACGCGGTAAAAATGTTTGCATTATCAGCCTTCGCAAGGCAAATGCACGAGAGGTGATTATCTATGAAAGAGCCAAAACCATATATTGACGATGACGGAGAGGTCCGCGAACTCGATGAGCAATGGTTCAAGGACGCCAAACCAACCTCGGAATTCCCCGAGCTGGTCAAAATCCTGCGCGGGCGGCCCAAATTGCCGGATGGCGCGCAGAAAAAACGCGTTACCATGTTTCTGGATCGTGATATTATTGAAAAACTGAAAGCTGACGGCAAAGGCTGGCAAACACGGGCCAATGCCAAATTGCGCGAGGCATTGGGGTTGTAATCACAGGTTATAATCGCGGGCGGTGCGTGGAAACCACGCACCCTACAAAACTTGGGGAAGGCCGTAGGGCGGGCTTCAGCCCACCATT